>JAEYOT010000332.1 GCA_023411445.1 Pseudomonadota bacterium | reverse complement strand
GCTCTCGTACGCGTCCATGGCCTGCGCATCCTGCTCCAGGTAGGCGTTCCAGCCCGTCTCGGCCAGGCGATACTCGGCGATGGCCTTCTCGACCAGCGCGCGCTGCTCACCCGGGTCGTTCAGCTCGAGCGCCTTGTCCTTGTACGCGCGCGCGTAGTTGGTGTGGTCGGCAGCGGCGCGCTTCAGCCCGCCCTTAACGAGCTGCTCCGCGGTGGTGAGCGCCTCGGGGTCGTCGCGGTTGGCGTCCACCCAGGGCGTAGTGCCGACGTAGGCCGCGAGCTTGGTGCGCGATTCGAGCGCCTTGGAGGCGTACTCGGCGCGCGCCTCCGAGCCGTCCGGCGCCAGGCGCGAGAGCTGGTCGTACAGCTCCGCGACCTTGTTTTGCATGACCGGCGCGTCGCGATCCATCGGAAACTTCTTGAGCGTGAGCTCGAGCGTCGCGACGGCGTTTCTGTTCTGCGTGATCTCGATGAACTCTTGCGCGAGCGCCTTGTAGATCTCAACCGTCCACTTCTTGTCTTGTGGGATCAGCTGAGGGTCTTGCACGCGCGTGATGGCGATCGCCATCTTCTCTTCTGCGCGCACGGGATCCGGCTCGGTGTCGAGCACGTCGCTGCGCGGGATGTACGGGTGCTCCGCAGGCGGACCATCGAAGTCCACGTACGTCAGCGAGCCGGCGATGTAGGTGAACGCCTCTTGCCGGAAGTCCGCGCCTGGGTCGCCGGTCTTCGCTTCCTGCTCGTCGGCGTAGGCCAATAGCTTCACGAAGTTGTCGACCGCGGTGCGGTAGCGCTGCTGTTTGAAGTACGTCCAAGCCAACTTGTACAGCGAGACGCCGTAGATCGGCGGCTTGGTGTACTGCATCGACTGCTCGTAAGCGACGACCGCGCGGTTCAGGTTGTAGGGGCCGCCCTGCGGATCGATCTGATCGAAGTGGAAGTTGCCGAGCTGCCACCAAATCTCGGCGAGGTACCGGGGGTCCTCCCCTGGCTCCACGTTCTGCGGCAGCGGCTTGCAGCCGTCGTAGGGGTCCGCGAAGGAGAGCTCCTCCGTGTCCACCAGCGGGTTGGCGCCGCGCTGCGTCGCGGGCCGCTTGGCTCGCGCCTGATCCAGCGGAACGGGATTCTTATTATACCACTCGTTCCAGAACTTGTCGTCGTGGTCCTGGGGCATCGGCTGCACCAGGATCTTTCCCGCGTCCTTCGGGTCGTCCTGAACTTGATAGCGCGTGCCGCAGGCCAGCGTACGCCAGGCTTGCTGCCCCTCCTCGATGCGCCCGGCGTCCGTGAACGCGTGGCCGAGGTAGTAGTGAACGGCCGCTGTCTCCTCGTAGTCGGGGAACTCGCGGATGATGCGGCGGTAGATGGCGACGGCTGGCTCGAGCCCGATGGCCAGGTCTGCGTCCGTGCGCGCGCGCGCCTTCTCTTCATACAGGGCGCCCAAGCGGAACATCGCGTCCGGCGTGGCGCGCGGATCGGCGTTGGCGCCGGAGTAGCGCGCCACGAACTCTTCCAGACGGGCGATCGCCTCGTCGCGCGACTCGTCCAGCCCGCGCTTCTCGACCGAGAGCTCGCGGTCCAACGCCGAGAGCACGCGCTTGCGGCGCTGCTCGTAGTGGTGCCTGACGATCATGGTCAGGTTGCGCCGGAAGTCCTTCGTGCCTTTTTCGTACTCGGCCGCCTCTTGCTGCAGGATGCGGAACGCCTTCAGCTGCTCCGGCGTGGGCGCGGGCGACGGGGGCGCGGCCTTCTTCGTCGTGGGGGTGCCGGTAGTGGCCGGGGCCGTCGTCGCCGACGTCGCGCCCGCTTGGGCCAGCGACGCCTGCGGCGAGATCACGGCAGCCAGCAGAGCCAGCAGGCCGGGGGCGAAAGTGGTGCTCCTCATCGCTCGTCCTCCGAGTCGTCCAACACTTCGCGCAGCTCGTCGTTCAAGTTCTGCTCCTCACGCGCCCGCTCGCGCTGCAGGTTGCGCACGCGCAGGCGCTGCTCCTCGCGGACCTCCCAGGCTTGCTGCACGATGCCGACGTCGGCCCGCAGCACGATGTTTTTCACGCGGTCCCTGACCAGAGCGAAGTTCTTCATCGCGATTTCGCCGACCAGCAAGCGGGCCTGCTGATCCAGCGAGTCCAGGTTTTGCGCGTAGGTCTCGAGCGCTGCTACCTCGCCCGCGATTTTCTGGCGCAGTGCCTGAGCCTGCTCGAGCGCTTCGCGCTCCAGCTTGCCGCGCGAAGCCTCCAGCCGCTGCTCGTCGATGTCGATGCGACCGAGCAGCGCTTGAATGCCCTTGGCGTACTCGCGCGCGTCGCCCGAGTCCTGCCCCGAGGCGACCAGCGCCACCTCGCGCGTGAACAGCTCGCGGAACTTCTTGCGCGCGTCGTCGTCGTCCACGTAGCGCTGATCGCCGAAGCCAATCTGCGCTCTGCCGTTTTCGATCGCGTCGCGGTACTCTTCGAGGCGCTTGCTGTAGGTCTGCAAGTCGCGCTCGTTGGCTTCGATCTCCAGCTTGAAGCGCTCGCGGCTCGTCGCATCCGAGGTGACACCGTACTGATCCGCGTCCTTCAGCACGCGCTTCAGACCGTTGACGATCGCGGCGAGCTTGTCCGCTTCGACCGTCAGGCTCTGCAGCACCTGGGAGGTCTTGTTCCACTGGCGATCACCAGCGTCGTCGCGGCGTACGAAGTCCCCATCCGCGACGGGCAGCCAGGCTAGGCGCTTCTGCAGGGCGCGACGCTCGCTGCGGATGCGCCCGAGCTCTCCGTCTTGCTTGCTGGCCACGTCATCCATCCCCTCAGCCAACGTGCCGCGGGCTCGGGCCAGCTTGTTGAGCAGCGACATCGAGTACTGGATGCCGTTGCGCAGCTCAGGAAACGCCTTGGCGCGCGTCGGCACGGCCAGCACCGCGTCCAGCCTGACGGCTAGCTTGCGCGAGCGCTTGACCAGATCGCGCGAGCGCGTGACGTCGTCGATCATGCCGAAGACGTGCTGATCCTCCGCCTGCGCGCGCGCCCACTCCAGCACCACCTTCGGCAGCCTCGTCTCCGTGGCCATGGTGGCCTCGTCCGCCGTCAGCTTGTCGTAATAGACGGCGGGGTCGCTGGGGGAGGCTAGAAAGTCGTCCACGCTCTTGCGGATGGGGTCGAAGTGCTCGCGGACGTTGCGGTACAGGTTCAGCGCGTTTTGAAAGTCCCCCGAGCGCAGCATCAGATCTGCACGGAGTAGCGAGCCGTCGGCCAGCTCCAGGTTGTTCGGATCCGTGATCGCGAGCACCTCCAGCGCGCGCTGGGCTCGCGAGAAGTCGCCCAAGCGCACGAACACCCACGCCAGCTCGTACAGCGTGGTCGAGAACTCGGGCGAGTTGCGTCCCACGTGGCTGTAGGCTTCGACCGCGTCCAGGTAGTTGGTGGTCTCGTAGAACAAGCGCCCGATCGCCATCCACGCCAGATCCACCACGTGCGCCTGCTCGGGGGTGGTGGCCGGAATACGCGTGACTTTGCGGAACTGCTCGATGGCCTGGACGAAGCGCGTGTCCGGCGGTGGCTCCGCCGGCGGGGCCGCAGCGGTGCCAGCTGGTGCGGCCGCAGGAGCGGCGGTCGGCGCGGCCGGAGCCGCCACCAGCGCCTCTTTCATCAGCACCACGCCCAGCAGGTACTGAGCCTGAGGCGTGTACGGCGAGCCAGCGGGCACCAGGTTGACGGCCTGCTTCGCAGCCGCGTACTCCTTCTTGGCGTAGAGAGCCTTGGCGCGGGCGTAGGCCAACGAGCCGTTGCGGTCCGTGGCGGGCAAGCGCGAGAGGCGCTCGAACACGAAGCTCAAACTATCGAGGTCGTCCGTGCGCAGCGCGATGTCCACCAGGCGGCTCAAGGCGCGCCCCGCGAAGGCGTCGTACGGAGCCTTGGTACCGTTGTCCAAGATCTCCCGGAAATGGCGGCGGGCGGAGAGGTACTGCTTGGTGGCCATGTAGCCCTCACCCAGCAGCAGCGACGCGTCCGCGTAGGCAGCCTCGGGCGCCTTGCCCTGGCGGTACAGCTCCAGCACCTTGCTCAGGGCTTCGATCGCGCGATCGTAGTCCTTGTTGCGCAGCAGCATGTCGCCCGCAGCGACGCGCTCCGCCGGCGTCGGCGGCTTGACGGAAAGCTTGGACTCCGGTGGCGCCGACGTCATGCCGGACTCCACGCTCTGGACCGCGAGCGTAGCGCGACCCTGCGCCTCGCTCGCGCTCAGCCCTAACGCCGAGCTCGAGAGCGCCACCGTGATTCCGAAAGCAGCGAACGCTGCCCGCGGAGCCCCTGCGCGTCTCATCACTTCGCTCCCGCGCCGACCGAGATGCTGCCGCCCGCGCCAGCCTTCGCCGGAGCTGCGGGCTTGTTCGCGGGAGAGCTGTCACCGGCGACGCCAGCGCGCAGGTTCTCCACGTAGCGAATCGACGGGCGCTGCTCCAGCGCGGTCGTGACATCACCCTTCTCCCACGCCACCACGTCGAGCTTGAGCGTCTTGCCCTCCGTGATCGTGAACGTGTGGCTGGACGGCACCTGGAACTTGTAGCCGCGCAGGTACGAGAACACGCCGTAGCCGTGGCCGCGCAGGCGCAGCACGATCTGCAGTGTGTGGTCGCCCGGCGGAATGGAGCCGCTGAATACCGGGATCTCCTTCTGGGCCGCGAGCGCGCTGTTCTCCGACTCGTCCGTCTTGTTGTACTGCACGGCACCGTCGAGCACGAAGGTGGCGCCCGTGACGCGGAACGCGCTGGAGAGGTCGTTCTTGAAGCTGATCTCCGCGCGAGCGCCGCCCACACCGCCGGACAAGATGGTGTCCGACAGCAAGCTCAGGCGCGTGTGGCTGCGGCGGATCTGCTCCTTCAGCTCGTCGATGCGCTGCTCGAGGTCACGCAAGCGAACGACGTAGGTAGCGCCGTCCATCGCGCCATCCGCCGGCGCTGCCGTGGTCGTCGCGGTCGGGCCGGGAGGCGCCGTCGTCGTCGCGGTCGTGGTGGGCGTAGCCGTCGTCGTCGCCGTCGTGGCGGCAGGCGGCGTAGCGGTACCGGTAGCCGCAGGCGCTGCAGCACTGGTAGCCGCAGGCGCTGTCGTGCCCGCAGCAGGAGCCGCAGCGGCGGGCGCTGCAGCCGACGCTGTGGCAGCGGGCGTCTGCGCCCAAACGGCGGACGACAAAGTGGTTACGGCTGCGAGCGCTGCGAGACGAAAGCTATTCTTGAGTCGCATCGGTTTCCCTCGTGGTGGTCGATCCGGTGGGCAGGCAGGTGCAGGTGCTCCCTCGCGCAGAGTGTGCGAAGCCGGACTTCCTCCAGGGGAGGCATCTTCCACCGACCTTGGGGTAGTAGCCAAGCCGCATTTTGGCTCTGGGGGGAGCGGACCCCATGACAGATTTATCAAGGGTTTGATGACGTTCCCGAACGGGAGCGACCCGCCGTGCCCGCCCGCGGGTCGGTCCACGGAGCGCGCCCGCTTCCTTGCCTGCCGGCAGGTGCGAGGGGTACCTTCGGGCCCAGGTCAACGGAAGATCGATCCCCGGGTTCGGGCGTATGAACTCGAGGCGCGGAGCACCCGGCTTCGCCCCCTCGAGCCCGGCATCTTCCGCTCGCCTGAAAGAGTCGGAACGGGATGGCGGCCGTTCGCGGAGATGCCTCTGACGAGGTGCTGATGGTGCGTTACCAGCGCGGTGATCGCGAAGCGTTCGCCTTGCTGGTCCGACGCTATAACAAGCAGGTCTACAACTTCGTGCTCCGCCAACTGCGTACTGAAGCCCTTTGTGAAGACGTCACCCAAGAGGTCTTCATGCGGCTCGTGCAGAACGCAGCCGAGTTCAAACACGAGGCCCGCTTTTCGACTTGGCTGTATGCCATCGCACGCAACCTGTGCATCGACCAGCTGCGGCGACTCCAGCACCGGCGTCACCCATCGCTGGATCAACCGCTCACGTCCGAAGGTGATAACCGCACGCTCGGCGACACCGTCGCGACGCAGCACCACTCGACGAGCGCCGAACGCTCGGCCGTGTCAGCCGAGATGCAGACTTCGATCGTGAAGGCGGTCGAAGCCTTGCCGGACGAGCAGCGCGAGGTGTTCTTGCTGCGCGAGGTGGCGGACCTGCCGTTCAAGGACATCGCCGAGATCACCGGCGTGTCTGAGAACACCGTGAAGAGCAGGATGCGCTACGCGCTGGATCGGCTGAAGCTGGCGCTTTCCGAGTTCGAGGAGTATGCCCGTGCCCTGCGCTGAAATGGGCCACTTTTCCCGCGAACAGCGGCGTCTTCCCGGAGGCAGCACCGCCGGCTGAGCGGGCCATCATGGACTGCGAGAAGTTCGACCGCGTGGTGCTCGACATGCTGTACGGCGAGCTGGACGAGCTCACCGACGCAGCGGCGCGCCGCCACATCGAGCACTGCTCGCGTTGCAAAGGCGTGAGCGCCGGGTTGCGCGCGACGCGCGAGGTAGGCGCCCTCCCTCTGGTAGACCCGCCAGAGGGGCTCGAGCTTGGGATCTTGGAAGCCGAGCGGCGAATGAACGCGAAGCTGCCGCTGAAGCAGAAGCTCGGACGCGGCATCTCGATCCTGGCGGTGTACGCGATGCGGCCACAGCTCGCGATGGCGGCGTTGCTCTTGCTCATGATCGGCTCGAGCTTGTTCTTCCTACGCGGGCGTCCCGGCGCGAGTGACAGCGTGATGGTGACGGAGCGCGGCGTGCCGGAGCTCGAAGCGGCCGAGCACGTCGCGGTCGTGCCGCTCGTGGTGCCGCCACCGGACGCCCCAGCACCGGCGTCGAGCGCGGCTGCGCGCGCCGCGAAGGGCGAGGGCGCACGAGAGCGCGATGGGGCCGGCGAGAAGGTGGCGAGCGCGGCGCCGGCGCTCGGCCGAAGCGAGGAGGCCAAGGGTGCCGCCGCCGAGCCTGAGGGCGAGCCCCTGCCC
>JAEYOT010000649.1 GCA_023411445.1 Pseudomonadota bacterium | reverse complement strand
GTTCGAGAGGGCGCTAGAGCCTGATTGGCCTGTCGGGCGATCGCGTGCGCTTCTTCTTGGAGGGCGTGCCGCTGGAAGCTGTCCGCCTATCAAATTGGGCATCGGCAACGTGCCTGTCGGTCTCGTCGATCGCGTCGCGCTGTTCCAATGCGTCGTGCCGGTGCGGTTCGGCGCGGATGCGCTCGGCGGTGCCGTCAACTTGGTGAGCGATGAGCGGTGCAAACGACGCGCGGCTCGGCCTCCTACGAGATGGCCTCCTTCGGCACGCACCGCTTGTCGCTCGCCGGTCGGGCGTACTCGGAGGACCTTCAGGGCTTGGCGCGGCTGAACGCCTTCCTGGAGAGGTCCGACAACGACTTCCCTATGGAAGCCGAGGTCTTCGACGACTCGGGCGCGGTGTCCAAGGACACGGTGCGGCGCTTCCACGATGGCTACCGCGGACGGGGTGCGGCGCTCGGCGCCGGGCTCATGCGACGCCCCCTGGGTGATTTCGGGTCTAGCGCCGTGCTCACCTCGATAGTGCTACTTTGAAGCGTTCACTCCGCTCGTCGGAAGTGCGCGCCAGGTCCATCGGTGGACAGCGCGGCGCGCGGGCGTTGCTCGGACTCGCGTTCGTGCGACGCTTCGTGCTCAGCCGCGAGCGCGTTGTGGGCGGCGCAACGCAGCGTGAGGTTGGCAGCGGTGTCGGGTCCGCGACGCGCAAACGGCTCGATATGGTGGAGCTCGAGCAGGTGCGTCTCCTGGCAACGGACACCCCGCTCGTCCACGAAGGTGCAGCGGCGTTCGTCGCGCCGGTACGCCTCACGCACGCCACTCGGTGCGTTCACGTCACTCGGCCCAGCAGCGACCGGCGGCATGCTCGCGTCGTTGGCTACGGTCGCGTTCGGCCGCGGCGCTGGCTCCGTCGCCCATTCGTGAGGATGCTCGCCCGGCTTCAGCTTTCGCACCGGGCCGGCGAGGGCGGCCATGTACAGCTCCCAACTGCTGTTGCGCGGGCTCTTGGGCACCAGTCGGATGGGTTCCATGGAGTCTGGCACGGGCGGCAGCGGGTGGAGCTCGCGGACGAGGCGGCCAAGCTCCTTCTTGGTGCGGTAGCGGGCTCGTGCCAGTACCTCCTGTTGGTTGGCCTCCGTGAGGTGCGGGGCGATCATGAGGAGCCCCGTCAGGTGCAGCTCGCCGCGTGCGATGGCCTCGCGCAAAGCTGGGAATTTCCGCACCCAGCGGGCCGCCGCGGAGCGTCGAGCGGCGGCGTCCTCGCTCATCCGCAGCTCGTAAATGCAGTAGGTGTACAGGCTGGAGCAGGCGCGCTGGCGATGCAGGCCGCGCGACTCCACCTCGGCCAGGTGCACGAGCAGCGCCGCGAACAAGTGGTTCGAGTGGCCGACGAGGCGTCGCGTTTCGCTCAGCACTTCCTTGTCAGTCAGGTGCGACAAGTCGAGCTGCCCGCCCGGCACACGCTTCACCATCACGTCCCCATGCAGTGTTGAAGCTTGCATGCGTCCACCCTACACCCGCGATTTTCGGGCTGGCAGGCGGCGCCAGGCCGCGCCTCTGACGCGCCGATCGACTCGCGAAGCCTGCAGGCGCGACACCGTCCCTCATTGCGACTGCTAGGCCGCGTGGTGCACGGATTCAGGCGAGGGTCGCGACGTTGAGCGCGAGCGCGCTCGCAAGCTCGTCAAGCGAAATCAGCAGCAAGATGCGAGCGACATGAATCCCGGCGGTGCCCGTCGCGCCGGGTCGTACTCGCCGAGCATCACCGGCAGCGGAGCGATATCGTGTAGCTCTCGAACGTCTTGCCGGCGCCGTACTCGGCTTGGGCGACGACGGCTGACGTCGCGCCGGCGGCGATCTTGGTCGCCGTGAGCGGCGCTTCGCTCTCGTACTCCGTGCCGTCGGTCGTGGTGACGACGAAGTCGAGCAGGATGGGCTTGGAGCCCTTCATCACGTCGTAATCGTGGCTCGACGCGTTCTTGGCGTCGAAGTCGAGGAGCAGCGTGTTGAAGCTCGGCGCGTCCATGCGCTTCGTCTCGGTGAGCACGAGCGAGCCCGCCAAACAAGTCGCGTCTCCGCCGGCGCTGCCACCGCTGTCGCCGCCGCCCTCGGAGCTGGAGGTCGAGTCCGACCCGCACGCCGTGCCCCAGCACGTGACGAGGAAGAGGAAGCCAGCCCTCAACGAAAGAGTGTTCACCATGAAGGGCTGAACACGTCAGCGGGCGCCCCGTTGAACGGATTTCTATTTTACCTCGTCGCGCGCTGCGGAGGCGTGTCAAACGGCGAAATTCAATGATTTCGCGGGATAAGCGCGCTGTTCCGGTTCGAGACGGTGGAATTCAGAACATCGAAAGTTGCATTTCAGAGGGCTGCAACGGAAGCGCCGCAACCTCGAAACCGTGCCGACACATCGATCGGGCGACCAACACACAACGCTTCGTAAGGAGGTGTCGGCACCCAGCCGGCCAGCCACCAGGAGACATGTCAATGAGCAGAAATCGCATCGCAGGGATGGCCACTGGCCTGTTGTTGGCGCTGACACCGGCGCTGGCGCTGGCTGAGGAGGCCGCCAAGATCTCACCCGGAGAGTTCGCCGCCAATAACCTATGGATGATGGTGTGCACCGGCTTGGTGTTCATCATGCACCTCGGCTTCGCCGCCGTAGAGTCCGGCCTGTCGCGGAGCAAGAACACGGTCAACATCCTGTTCAAGAACACAGCCATTCCGCTGATTGGTCTGCTCACGTACTTCGTCATCGGCTTCGGGCTGATGTACCCGGGTACGTTCAACGGCATCCTCGGCTTCGGCGGCTTCGGGCTCACCCCGCCCGAAAACGGCATGACGCCGGACTACGCTTCCTCTCACGGCTACACCTATTGGACGGACTTCCTGTTCCAGGGCATGTTCGCCGCCACCTGCGCCACCATCATCTCGGGCGCGGTCGCTGAGCGCATCAAGGTGTGGAGCTTCCTCGTCTTCGCCACCGTGTTCGTCTCGTTCGTCTACCCGATCGCCGGCTCCTGGAAATGGGGCGGCGGCTGGCTGCAAGACGCCGGCTTCTATGACTTCGCCGGCTCCACGGTGGTGCACTCGGTGGGTGGCTGGGGCGCTCTGATCGGCGCCATCATCCTCGGCCCGCGTTTGGGCAAGTACGGCGAGGACGGCCGCGTCAACCCGATGCCGGGCAGCAGCATGCCCATGGCCACCATCGGCGTGTTCCTGCTGTGGCTGGGTTGGTTCGGCTTCAACGGCGGCTCAGTGCTCTCGGC
>JAEYOT010000289.1 GCA_023411445.1 Pseudomonadota bacterium | reverse complement strand
CGCGTCGAGCTCCTTGGGGTCGAGCCTCAGCGCGGGGGGCGCGTGGAAGCTTGGCAAGCGTCGGCTCGCGGCGGGGGGCGGCGGCAGCGTGCTGGCGCTGCGGTGAGCGCTCAAGCTGGCGCGCAGCTGGGAGGCCTCCGCGCGGAGCTCGTCCCGTTCGCGCTCGCTCTTCTCCGCTCGCGCTTGGGCTTCGTCGCGCTGTGCGTGCGCGCGCGCCAGCGCCTGCTCGTGCTCCTCGAGCAGCGCCTTGATGAACTCATCGTGCTCGTTGATCAAGAAGCGCCGCTCCTGCTCGGCGTCTGCCGTGGCGCTTTCGAGGTCTCGCCCAAGCTCCAGCACACGGCGCTCGAGCTCCTCCTGTTGCTCGCTGGCGGCGGTCAGGAGCGCCTGCAGCGAGGTGAGCTCCGCCAGTAGCCGCTCGTTGGCATGCCGCGCACCCATGACCCCGCTCGACAGCTCGGCCGCCATGCGTGCGAGCTGAGTCAAGCTGCTGCCTGCGCGCGCGCCGGCGTCCAGCGCCGTCTGCAGCGGCTCGTTGTCCAGGGCAGGGTGTGGTATCGGCGTGGGCTGACGCAAGAGCTCGTCGAGGCTCGGGGCGGGCGGGGCGATCGTCACGGAGGCGTGCGGATCTTCGTCGCGCGGCGAGGCCGGTTGGCTCTTGGAAACCGGAGGAATGGTCTCGTCCATGGGGACGGCGGCTACGGTGCGGAGTGAGGGCGCTCTCGGGCCTTCCGCCATATCCTTTCGAGAGTAACCTGCCGGGATGAGCGGCGGAAGCGCGCGCCGTGCGCGCCGCGGAAGGGCCGCGTAAACTGGGAGACGACGTGTCAAGCCTACCTTCGACTACAGCAGCGTCACGACCCCGCACCGAGCCGCTCGACATGAAGCCGGACGTCGCCGAGCGCATCGCGCTCACGGTCGCGGAGACGGCCATGGCCTTCGCGCGCGCGCCGCTCTCTCGCAAGATCGCGGCGCTGGCGGAGGTCAGGTCGCGGCTGCACGCGCGCGGTCACGAGCTCGCCCGGCTGGGCGCGGAGGCCAAGGGTATCGCTCAGCTGCCTGCCGGCTTCGGCGAAGAGCTGCTCGCTGGGGCGGTCATCATCCAGCGCTACGTGCGCCTGCTGCTGGAGTCGCTCACGCAGGTCAAGGAGCGAGGCGCGCCGCTCGTCCCGGACGATCGCGTGCGCCGGCTGCCCAACGGCGAGGTCAGCGTGCAGGTGATGCCGCACACGCTGGCGGATCGGCTGCTATTCATGCCGTACAGCGTGGACGTGCGTCTGGCGCGCAGCGTGGATACGGCGGATCTGCGCGCGGCCCAGGCCAGCTTCTATCAGCGCAGTGACGCGGATGGCGCGGTGGCGCTCGTGCTCGGCGCGGGCAACGTCGCCAGCATCCCGGCGCTGGACGTGCTGCACCAGTGCTTCGTGGAGGGGCGCGCCTGCGTGCTGAAGCTGAGCCAGGTGAACGCCTACTTGGGGCCGGTTTTCGAGCACATCTTCGCCCCGATCAGCGAGCTGGGTGGGCTGCGCATCGTGTACGGCGGCGTGGAGGTGGCCAAGGCGCTGCTGGCGAGCCCTGCCATCGATCACGTGCACATGACCGGCGCGATCGAGACGCACGACACCGTGGTGTGGGGGCCAGCCGGCGAAGAGCGCGAGCAGCGCAAGCGCGCGGGGACGCCGCTGCTGAAGAAGACGATCACGAGCGAGCTCGGCAACATCAGCCCCGTAGCCGTCGTGCCCGGCCGCTACAGCGAGCGTGAGCTGGACGACGTGTGTGAAGGCGTCGCCGGCATGCTGATGAACAACGCCTCCTTCAACTGCAACGCGGCCAAGCTGCTGATCGTGCCGCGCACGCTCGCGCCCAGCATCGTCTCGCGCCTGCAGCGGTTGTTCAGCGCCTACCCGGCTCGCCGCGCGTACTACCCGGGCGCAGTCGCACGCTATCAGGAGCTTTTGGAGCACAGCCCGGGCCAGCTGTGGTCGTCGCCTGCGGCCGAGGGCCAGCTGCCGTGGACCTTGCTCACCGGTCTCACACCCGCGTCCGCCGCGCCGACGTTCCAGCTCGAGCCGTTCTGTCCGTTGCTCAGCGTGGTGGAGGTCGACGAGGCCGATGCCATCGCTTTTTTGGGCACGCTGGTGCCGTTCTTGAACGAGAAGGTGTGGGGCACGCTGAACGCGATGCTGTTCTGGCCGAGCGCGCTGGAGGGCAGCGCCAGCGCCGAGGCGGCCTTGGAAAAGGCCGTGGACGAGCTGCGCTATGGCACCGTCGCGATCAACTACTGGCCCGCCATCGGCTACGGCGTCGGCACGCCGCCATGGGGCGGCCACCCGAGCTCCACGCTCGCCGACGCGCAGAGCGGCATCGGCTTCGTGCACAACTCGCTGATGCTGGAGCACATCCACAAGGCGGTATTGCGCGGACCGCTGCGCAGCTTCCCCAAGCAGTTTTATCACCCGAGCCACCAGCGCTTGGAGAGCTTGGCGCGCGGCCTGTTCGAGCTCGAGTCCACCGGCAAGCTAGGCCCGCTGCTCCGCACCGGCTTGTCCGGCGTGCGAGGCTGAGCCTCAAGAGACAGGGAAGGCGTGCTGGGCCAGCGCGGCCAGCGTCTTTGCGTCGGGCCAGCCGACGACGCGAAAGCGGGGCGGATCGTGCTCCGGCTCTGGTCGCACGCACTCTGGAGCCAGCTCCAGCAGCTTGCTCCAAGGCACAAACAGCGGCTCGGCGCCTTCTTGCTCGGCGATCAGCGCGACCAAATCCGTGGAGGGCAAGAGCGCGTCCACGCCCTGAGCCAGGGTGCAGTAACTGCGGAGCCTTTCGTCGTGCTTGTCCGAGAACAAGCTGTAGGTGGCGACGAACACGTCGGTGCCATCCTGCTCGAAGCGCTCTTCGAGTATCTCCTTCTGCTCCCCGTAGCTGGTCGCCGCCAGGAGCAGGTGCCCGCGCTCCACCGCCAAGTGCTGCGGGTGCTCGGGGGGCAGCCGCAGCGGCACCACCGCGTCCGTAGCGTCCAGCGTGTAGACGGCCGGTGAGAGCGGGCGCGGCGCGGCGTTGAACTCATTTTCCGCCATCTGCGCCAGCCGGACGATGGCGGCGGCGTGCGCATCGCCGCTCACCACCAGCAAGCGCCGATGTGGCGCGACCGCGATGGGGCTGCCGGCGACGCGGCCGCGGAAGCTCGCCAAGTAGCCGGGCAGGGCCAGCCGTGACGTTTCGTACGAGTCATCGCGCGTGACGTGCCAGATCGGGTACGGCGCGCCCTCGTCGTAGCTCTCCACGTCCGGAGCCTCAGCCGTCGCGGCGTCCACGTGGGCGCGCAGGTTGAAGTAAGCCTGCTCGAGCGCGCTGTCCGGCGCTTGTGCCCAGCCGCGCAGCTTCTCCTCCGTGACGTAGGCGACGGTCGCTTCGTGATCCACCCCGATGAACACGCGCAAAAATGGCGCAAACGTTTGTGACACCAGCGACCCCGCCGCCGCGAAGCTGTCCAGGCGCAGGAGCGGGACCAGCCGAGCGCTCGCTTCCTCCCAGGTCAGCTCCTCGTCCGAGAGATCCAGGATGCTGAGCAAGCGGCGGATCGCGAGCAGCTTCTCTTCCGGCGAGGACTCGCGCGTCTCCAAGAAGGTATTTTTGAGGAACGCCTGGCTGGGCGCGTCTGAGCCGGCCGTCCACAGGCGCACCAACATCTCGTCGCCCTCGCCGCGCTCCACGCGCACGACGCGCGGGTGACGGCGCGCCTCGTCCATGTACAGCTCGACGAACAGATCCTCCGCCGTGCGGCGCGGCTGCACCGGTGCCTGCTCTTGCTCCTTACCGCGGCCGAATAGCTTGCTCCACCAACCCATCGACGCGCGATGCTAGCCGAGGGCGCCTCGCGCAACCAGCGGGCTCAGTGGCCAGGTCGCCACTGAAAGGTATCTACCAGCTCCGGCTTTTGGCGCGGGTTCAGCGGATCGGTCAGGCCTAGGCAGTAGCCGTCGATGCCCTTGCCGTCGGCGCGCACGCGGAGCCGCAAGAATTGCTTGTAGCCAGGGTGATCCAGCGCCGTGAAGGCTTGCGTGTGCTCGATACCGCGCCGGGTCAGGTACGCGAGGTAAGAGCCGAACACGTAGCTTGCCGCGAACACGGTGAAGAGCAGCGTGCCGCTCGCGACCCAGAACACGGTCGGCACGAAGCCGAGCCGCAGCAGCAGGTGCTTGACGCCGAGCGAGGCGAGGATGGGCAGTGACGCCGTCGCGGCGGCGGCGAGCAGCGCGGGCGGTAAGACCTGCCAAAAGCGTCGTCGCACGCCGCCGATCAGCGCGTACACGGTGGTGATCAGCAGCGTGACCGCGATCGGCGCGGCGAAGATCACGCCTGTCTTGTCGTACGCGCGCACGCCCACGGACATGGCGGGCGCAAACAAGGCGGCGAAGACCAAATGCGGCAAGAAGCCCGAGCGACCCCGCGCGACCTTCCACGGGACGCCGCCCAACAGGACGCGCGACTGCGCCGAGCTGGGCCAGCGCAGATCGGCTTTCCGTCGGCCGCCCACCACCGGCGCCGGGTGCAAGAAGGCGCCGCCGCCGCCGGAGATGACGTGTAGCGTATCGTGCTCACTGCTGCGCTCGTAGTGGTGCACGTCACCCGAGAGGATGAAGTGGGAGCGAGCGTGGAAGTCGAAGCCGAGCGTCTGGATCATGTCCGTGCCGGTACGGCTCGGCCCACCGAAGCGAAACAGCGGGTCGGGCAAGAGCACCCAGGGGTTGCCCTCCGGGTGCGCGCGAGACCACTCCGTGAAGAAGTGCTTCTGGCGCGAGTCGATGCGCTTCAGCTGCCGATCCACGCCGTACAGGTGGATGGTAGGCGTGAGCGGCAGCAAGAAGTAGCTGGCGTTTTGCACTGGCTGGTAACCGGAGAGCACTAGCGCCTTCGGCTTTTCCACCTTGCCGCCGAGCATGAACTCGCGAGCCCACTCGGCGTAGTACTCCAGCATGGGCTTGGACATGCCCAGCATGCTGGGGCGCGGATCCTCTTCGTCGGCGAAGCGACGACGGAACATGCGGCCGAAGCCGTCGAGCCCGTCGTACCAGTCGTGGTTGCCCGGGATGCCGAGCAAGACGCGCGGACGATCATCCTTGCCCTCCAGCGCTTCGTTGAACGGCACCAGCACGCGGTCGTTGATCTCTTGTGCTGTCGCTACCGGGTACGCGGTGTCGCCGCCGAACATCAGCACGTCGCCGCGCGGCGCCAGCAAGTACTCGCCCGGCCGATCCGGATCTGGCAGCTCGTAGCTCGCGACCACCAAGCGCGCCACGGCGCGGCTGACCGACACGTCGTCTCCCGTGTCTGACACGTAGTCGATCCACAGGTCGCGGCCGAGGGCCTCCACCACGCTCGCGGCGGACTCGTCGCCGCCCAGCACGCGCGCCACCTCGGCGGTCAGCTGCTCAGGCGTGTCTGGGGTCATCCAGTCGCGGGAGTCGATGTCCTCCGTGGCGATGGCCGCGGCCACGAAATGCCGCAGGTGGCCCCAAAACGAGCGCACCCCGAACCACACCACCCCGCGCGGGCTGACCATGCCGCGGGTGAAGCGGCGGCGCAGCTCGTGGCGGCTCGGCTCGGGCCGGAACACTGTCTCGGGGTGGTCCAAGCCCCCCATACTGCTCACGAGGCCGGAGCAGGCCGCAAGTACCAGGCGATTTGCGTTCTGTTCCCGCCGTACTACTAAGCGCCCCGCATGGCCGTTTTGACCGATGACGTTCGTATCGACACCCTGAAGCCGCTCCTACCTCCGGCCATCCTGATGGAGGAAATCCCGCTGGACGAGGTGGGCTCGCGTGCGGTCGCTGAGTCGCGCGGTGAGGTGGCGGACATCATCGACGGTAAGGACGACCGCTTGGTAGTGGTGGTCGGCCCTTGCAGCATCCACGACCCAGAGGCGGGCCTCGAGTACGCTCGGCGCCTCAAGGCGATCGAGCCGGATCTGCAGCGTGACCTCAAGATCGTGATGCGCACGTACTTCGAGAAGCCGCGCACCACCGTCGGCTGGAAGGGCTTGATCAACGATCCACGGCTGGACGGCAGCTTCGCGATCAACCAGGGCCTGCGCGTCGCGCGCACGTTCCTGCGCGACGTGGTCGCGCTCGGCTTGCCCACGGCGCTGGAGTTTTTGGATCCGATCACGCCGCAGTTCATGGCCGACCTGGTCACGTGGGGTGCGATCGGCGCGCGCACCACCGAGAGCCAGGTGCACCGCGAGCTGGCCAGCGGCTTGTCCATGCCGGTCGGGTTCAAGAACGGCACGGGCGGCACCGTGCAGATCGCGGCGGACGCGGTGCGCTCGGCCGCTCAGCCTCACCACTTCCTGTCCGTCACCAAGCAGGGCTTGGCCGCCATCGTGGCCACCAAGGGTAACCCGCACAGCCACGTCATCCTGCGCGGCGGCTCGAACGGCCCCAACTACGGCGCCGAGGCGGTCGCGGCCGCGGTGGCGCTGCTCGAGAAGAACAAGCTGCCGGGCAAGCTGATGGTGGACACCAGCCACGCCAACAGCGGCAAAGATCCGGCGAGGCAGCCCGACGTGGCAGCCGATATCGCGGCGCAGATCGCGTCCGGCAGCCGCTCCATCTTCGGCGTGATGATCGAGAGCTTCCTGGTCGCAGGCAGGCAGGAGATCACCGAGCCCGCCAAGATGACGTTCGGGCAATCGGTCACGGACGGCTGTTTGGGCTGGGACACCACCGTGCCGGTGCTGGAGGGCTTGGCTGAAGCCGTGCGCCGGCGCCGCGCCCTCGGCTGAGCAGAGCGCGCGGACGTTAGCGCGCGCTAGGGCCGCTGCGACGATGGCCGGCGCGCAGCTCGCGCTGCACGTCTTCCAAGTAGCGATCGAAATCCACCTGCATGGTGTGACGGCGCGTGGCCACGAACTTGCGGCGCACGTGCTCACGCTCCAGCTCCGTGCGCCTTCGCATCTCGCTCGGCTCTGGTAGCTCGTACTCGCCCGTCAGGTAGCGCGCGAACAGGCGACCTTGCGCCTCCACCAGCGGCATGATCGCGCCGAGCGGCTGAGCTAGCCCCGCGAACATCAGCCGCGGGTGCTCCAAGTGGAAGCAGCGCAGAAACAGCGGCAGCTCGTTGTCCGGCGCCGACACGAAGTCAGGCGCGAAGAACGGGAACGTGACCTTGTAGCCCGTGCAGTAGACGATGGCGTCCGCCAGCACCGCGCTGTCGTCCTGGAAGCGCACGCGGTGCCCCTCCAGCCGAGCGATGGCTGGGCGCGCGCGGATCTTGCCAGCCGCCAAGAGCGGCAAGAGGTCGTCCGAGAGGGTGGGGTGCGCGTGAGCCAGGTGATGGTCCGGAGCCGGCAGGCCGTGTTGCCCTGGCTCGCCCACCCGCAGGCGGTACCACAGCTCCGCGATCGCCGTGCGCAACGAGTCCGGCCAGCTGCGCGGGATGATGC
>JAEYOT010000279.1 GCA_023411445.1 Pseudomonadota bacterium | reverse complement strand
GTGTCATCCTCCTCGCCCGCTTCCGGGAGGAGCGCCGCCGCGGTGCGGACGCCGCGCGCGCCGCGGTGATCGCCGCCGACACGACCTGGCGCCCGACGCTCGCCGCCGCGTTCGCTGCGGCGGTCGCGTACGGCTCGCTCATCCTCACCGATTTCCGCGGCTTCAACCAATTCGGCTGGATCGGCGGCATCGGCATCGTGATGTGCTGGTTGACCGTGTACGTGATGCTGCCGGCGCTGTGCGTGCCGTTCGGCGAGCGCCTGCGGCCGCCTCCGGCTCCCGTGCGCGCGGCCGCGCCGCGCGTCTCGCTGTCGGCGCGCGTAGCGCAGTGGACCGTGAGGTACCGGCGAGTGGTGCTGATCGGCCTGGCGCTGCTCAGCTTCCTGTCCGTGGCGGGCCTCGTAGCTCGCCGCGGCGACTGGATCGAGTACGACCTGTCCAAGCTGCGGCGCAAGGACTCGTGGGTGGACGGCGAGCGCTACTGGGGCAAGCGCATGGACGCTGCCACGGGCCGCTACTTGACGCCCACGGTCGTGATGACCGATCGCCCGGAGGACGTCGCGCGCGTCGAGCGGGACCTGCAGGAGCTGAAGCGTCGAGGCGGCGCTGGGGACTTGATCGCCGAGATCCGCACGGCAGAGCAGCTGCTGCCGCCGACGCGCGCCGCCGCCATCGAAGAGGGCAAGCTGCTCGCCCGCGCCATCACGCCCAACCTGCGCTCCAAGCTGAACGAGGCGGAGCGGTCGCAGCTGGAGCGCGCGCTGTCGGAGGAGTCGCTCGTGCCGCTTTCGGCGAAGGATCTGCCCGAGTCCTTCGCGGCGGGCCTGCGCGAACGCGACGGCCAGATCGGCCGCACGGTGCTGATCTTTCCCAAGGTGGGCGACGGCACCTGGCAGGCGTCGCGCTTGAACGCGTTCGCCAGCGATCTGCGCGCGGCCGCGCAGGCGAGCGGCGCGGTGGCGGCGGGGCCGCTGCTGCTCTCGAGCGACTTGGCCGACGCCATGCGGGCGGATGGACCGCGCGTCACCTTGCTGTCCTTCGCGTCCGTGCTCTTGATCTGCGTGGCGGCGTTCGGCGTCGTCGGCAAGCAGGCGTGGCTGTTCTCCGGCCTCTCGGTGGGCACGCTGCTGCTCGGCGTCTCGTTCATGCTCGGCTTGCTCGCTTGGACGGGCGCCAAGCTCAATTTCTCCAACTTCGTCGCGCTGCCGATCACGTTCGGCATCGGGGCGGACTACGCCATCAACATGCTGCGGCGCTACCAGTCGGACAGCGAGGGCGCAGAAGAAGAAGAGGGCATGTCGAACACGAGCGGCGCGCTCGTGCTCTGCTCGGCGATGACCGTGAGCGGCTGGGGCGCGCTCTTGCTAGTCGAGAATCAGGCGCTGTTCTCGTTCGGCGTGTTCGCGATCACGGGCGAGCTCACTTCGCTCGGAGCGGCCGTGCTGGCGCTGCCGGCCGTGCTGGCCGGGCTCACAATCGCGTCAGCAGGCCGCAAATCAAGCCCCCCGGGCACGGCTCCGACGGCTCCGGGATGAGCTGGCAGCTCTCCGGCACGGCTACCTGAACCACGGGCGTGTTGGGGTCCGCGTTCCACGACGAATTCGGCCCCCACTTGAGCTTGGGCTTCTCGATTTCACCCACGAAGCGCACCTGGCACTCCGTGACGAAGCGAGCGAGCTTCTCCGGCAGCAGGTTGCCGGGCGGCTCGATGTGCAGGCGCGTGGCCAGCGCAGGTGTGGCCCACAGACCGGCGACGCGCACGAGCTTGTTGTCGTGCCACGTGCGGTAAGGCTGGATGATGTTGGCCTTGTTGTCGTCGAGCGGCGCGCTCGGGTCTCGCGGCCACGCTTCGCTCTCGCTCTTGTTCGCGCAGTGCTTCCCCTCGAACTCTTTGTCCGAAGCGCAGGCCAAGCCGGCATAGTCCGCCGTGACCAGCGTGATGCGCAGCGTGGACTTGCCGCCCACCTTCCACTCGGACACGGCCGAGCGCGGCGGCTCCTTCGGCTCCAAGGTGGCGCCGATCGGCGACATGGGCAGGATGGTGAGAGCACCGATGATGCCCGCCGCCGTGAGAAACCTTCCACTGATGACGGGAGTTTCTTCCACGACTGGTGCCCGCTTGGCCTTGGCCTTGGTCCTTACCTTCGGCTTGTCGGGCGCAGCGGGCGGGGTGCTAGATTTCTCACCTGAGCTCATGCGCGGGCTCGCATAGCGCAAAAGCCCCGCGGCGACTATTGCCGCTCTGTGGCAGCTGGTTTTCGCTGGTTCCGAGGAGACGAGGGCGAAAAGCGCCGAGCCTCAGCGCAGCGCTGCGCTATATTCGAGGCCCCTTAGGGAACTCTCTACGCGAGGTGCTTTATGTCGAGCAGCGGGTGTCACTCCTCCTTCATCGGACCCTTTTGCGCGGCGCTTGCTGCCAGCATCGTCGCGCTCGCGCCTTCTCCCGCGCGCGCGCTCACTCTAGCTGCGGAGGCGGCTGCGGACTTCGATGCGGCCGTCGCTGCCGATTCGCTGAGCAACCCCACTGACGTAGCGATCTTGCCTGACGGGCGCTTCGTGGTGCTGGAGAAGCTAGGCACCGTGAAGACGTATACGCCGGGCATGGACGATCCGGCGACGGACACCATCCCGCTCGTCACCGGGAATCAGAACGAGCAAGGCCTGCTCGGCATCGTCGCGGATCCGGATTTCGCGAACAACCAGTTCCTCTACATCTACGCTTCGGTCGTCCAAGATCAGAAGAACCGCCACCAGGTGCGGCGCTACAAGCTCGGCGCTGACGGCAAGCTCGGCGACATGAAGCCCGTCATCAACATGGGCCTGTGGGGCCCCGCCAACCACAACGGCGGAGGGATCTCCATCTACAAGGGCAACCTGTACGTGGGCGTCGGGGATACCGGTAAGAACAACGCCACCCCGCACAACCACATCGCATCGTGCCTCAACCTAGCCAACGGCAAGGTGCTGCGGGTCAGCTTGGCCGAGGAGACGTTGGGGGAGCCGCCAGCGGACAACCCGCTGGCAGACGTAGCGATGGTGAGCGGGTGCGAAGACTCGTCCGCCAACGACCAGGCGCCGTTCAGCATGGTGGCGCCAGACAAGCGCATTTACGCCTGGGGCCTCCGTAACCCGTTCCGTCTGTGGGCGGATCCGCAGACCGGCAAGGTGTGGACGGGTGACGTGGGCGAAAGCAAGGAAGAGGAGATCTCCATCGTCGAGAAGGGCAAGCACTACGGCTACCCTTTCGTCGAGGGCAAGGTCGCCTACACCCAGCAGCAGCAGGCTTTTCAGCCCGATGGCGCGTGCATGGGCCTGACGCCGGCCGTGCCCTGTGAGGCTCCCGTCTTCTCGTACAACACGAAGAACGGCGCCGACGGTGGCTCCGTGATGGCTGGACGCATCCTCGACGGTTGCGGTTGGCCCGATGTCTGGAAGAGCCGCTACATCTTCGGTGACCACGAGCAAGGCAAGGTTTGGACGCTGGACGTCAACGCCGCACGTGATGGCGTGGTGGACGGCTCGCTGAAGGAGTTCGCGAGCGCCAACGGCGTGGTGGCCATGAAGCTCGGCACCGACAACGCGCTCTACATCGTGGAGCGCGCCGCTGGACGTGTGACGCGCATCACGGCCAAAGCGGCGCCGGAGGCGACAGCCAATTCCTGCCCGACGGTGGATCTTCCCCCGAACGGCGCGGGCGGCGGCGGCAACGGCGCAGGCGGCGGAGCGGGGCAGAGCGGCGGCGGTCAGGCATCGGGCGGCAGCTCGTCGGACAGCGCCGGCACGTCGAACGGGGCCGGTAACCCTGGCGCTGGCGGCACGGGCAATCCCGGTTCGGCGGGCTCCAGCAGCTCCGCTGGCGGCAGCAGCAGCGGCGGCGGCGGCGGTGGCAGCAAGGACGATAGCGGCTGCGGTTGTCGCGTCGCGGGCGGCGGCGGGTCGGCTGCGC
>JAEYOT010000638.1 GCA_023411445.1 Pseudomonadota bacterium | reverse complement strand
CTGGCGCCCAGGTCCCACGGCTGACGGCAGTCCGGCGGTACCACGCGGCGAGGGCGCTCCTCGCCGGGCACCTCGATGGAGAGCTCGGAGATGCTGGCGTCGCAGCTCAGGCCGAGCTCCTCGAGCGCCGTCGCCAAGTCAACCCGTAGGGTGCCTACTTGGCTCAGCTTGGTGCAGCTGGCGGCGATGCTGGCGCCCGCGATCGTGAACGCCTGGCAAGAGGCGCCTGCGAACGGCGTGGTGCTATCCCCGCTGAAGGCAGAGACGAAGGCCGACACGCTTTGGCGCGCCGGCACGTCCGTGAACACCGCTTCGCCCGCGGCGGCGCACGGCACCTCGAGCTCGCGCGTCTCGTCGTCCAAGCTCAGGCTGGCGACGAGACGGTCGACCTGACCAGGCTCGCTGCCGCACTCGAGCTCACCGAGCAGGG
Organism: Pseudomonadota bacterium; assembly: GCA_023411445.1. Lineage (GTDB taxonomy): Bacteria > Myxococcota_A > Polyangia > Polyangiales > Polyangiaceae > PMG-095. The sequence goes on along the minus strand of JAEYOT010000638.1, from coordinate 5,235 downwards.
GCGTGAGCGGCAAGCGCAGCTCGGTCGGCGTCTCCGGCTTCGCGTCGGTCGCCACCAGGCGGCTGCAGCTCGGAGGGCGCACGATCGTCGTGTAAACGGCGACGGCCGGCTCGCACTCAGCGGTCCAAGCGGGCTGCCGCAGCGGCGCGGTCGCGATCGCGGGGGGCGCGGCGTCCGGCTCTGCCTCCACCATCAGTGGAGAGCGGGCGGCGCGCGGCGCGAGCACGGCGGTGTCGTAGGCGTCCACGCGGACCGTGTACCTGCGACCCGGCACGACGAAGCCGAAGCCAACGCCCGTGGAGCAGGGCACGGGCCGCGAGCTGGGCAGACGAAAGCCGCTATCCGCGTCCGTTAGCGTCGCGACGTAGCGCGTCAGGCCCCCCTCGCGCTCCGTGCACGGCACCTCGCCCAGGAACAGCTCGGGTGCGACCTCGATCAGCGTGGGGTGCGTGACGCCCGCTTCGGTGACGCCGTCATTGCTGCAGCCGAGGCCGAGCAGGCCGAGCGCGAGCAGTGGGGTGAGCGGACGTGAAAACATGGCGGCGTCGTAGACCAGCGAGTCGGTTCCGGCAAGCCGCTCGGCCGTTGCTACCGCGCTGGCGCCCCACCTTGACCGGCCGTGGGCTCCAGCTCCTCGGTTGCTTCCTCGCCGCCGGCGCCGCCCTGGCCCCCGCTGCCCTCTGGCGGGGGCGTGTCCGTGAGGAAGGCGCACTCGCTGGCGCGCTCTGGGTTGCGCACGACGTCGCAGGCCGTGCGTAGGCCCGTCTGTGGGGCCGGTATGGCGCTCTCGGGATCGCAGTCGCTCAGGCTAGCCTCGGGGGCCTCTGCCGCGCAGGCTCCCGCCGCCTCGATGGCCTGGACGCAGGCGTTCACCAGCGCGCGCGCGGGGGGCGCGGTGGCCAGGCCGTGCAGGCAATGGTCACGGTAGTAGCGCTCGCACGCCGCCACGTCGCTGATCAGGCCGCAGTGCTGGCCAGCGCGACAGCGTGCCTCCTCGATGTCGCGGCAGGCGTCGACTCCTACCGCGCTCGTGCCGCAGCCCGAGGCCGTCACCAAACTGAAGCTGGCGGCTGCCGCTAGCAGCGACGCCGAAAGCGCGCGGAGGAAGCTCATCGGAGGCGGTCGACAGCTAACATGGGGGTCGAGGACGGGGCGAGCTTTCGGGCATACTCGGTGAGCTCATGAGCACGGGCTTCATCTTGGCGGCGGGCTTCGGCACTCGGCTGCGGCCGCTCACGGCGGAGCTACCCAAGCCCGTGGTGCCGGTGGGGGACCGCCCGTTGCTCGCCCACGTGGCGGAGGCCTGCCGCAGCGCAGGGCTTTGTCACCTAGTAGCCAACGCACATCATGAGCATCATAAAATCACAAGGATTATCGGTGATTATGATCTGAAAGTTGATGTAAAGGTTGAAGTCGAGATTCGGGGTACGGCCGGCGGCGTTGCGGGCGCTCGTGAGCTGCTGCAGCCCGGGGCAGTGCTGGTGTGGAACGGCGATGTCCTCACGCAGCCGCCCGTCGCTGGCCTGCTGGAGCTGGCGGAGCGAGAGGACGCGCAGGTGCTGGCCGTGAGCCCGCGTCCGGCCGGCGAGGGCACGGTCGGGCTCGACGAAGCAGGCAACGTGGTGCGGCTGCGAGGGCAGCAGTTCGGTCGCGAAGCGCGCGGCGGTGACTACGTGGGGGTGATGGCGTTAGGGCCGGGCGTGGTGGCGGCGCTGCCAAGCTTTGGCTGCTTGGTCGGCGACGTCGCGCTGCCGCACCTCGCGCGCGGCGGGCGCGTGCTCACGTTGCCGTCGCCCGCGCCTTGGACCGATCTGGGAGATCTACCGGCCTACGTGGCTGCCAACTTCGCGTGGCTCGATCGGCGTGGCGCGGCGTCGTGGCTCGCGAGCAGCGCGCGCGTGGCCGAAGGGGTGGAGCTGGAGCGCTGTCTGGTCGGGCAGGGGGCGACGGTGTCCGGAGCCGGTCGCGTGAGCCGCGTGATCGCGTGGCCGGGCGCGTCGCTCACGGCGCCGCTGTCGGATGCGGTCGTGCTCGGCTCGGGCTTGGTGGTGCCATTTCCCGCAGAAAATTAGCCCTGCTGGCGGCTATCCACTACACCGGGCAGGAGCTGCCATGGCTTCGGTCAACGTGAGGAATCTCGAGCAGATCCAGGAGCAAGACGCTGCCCGTCCGTCGCGGATCGGTACTCTCTTGCTGGTCTCGCTCGCTGGCGCCGCCGTCGTCAGCGGCTTCGTCATGATGTCGAAGAAGGGCGGGGAGCCGGCCCGCTCCCCGCAGGATCCGCTGGCCGAGCTGGTGGCGGAAGCGAAAGCGCCGGGCACGCCCGCCGAGGTGCTGGACGGCAAGGACGTCAGCTTCCCGCGCATCCTGAGCGACGACGCCACGCCGACGACGGCGCTCGCCGCGGTGAAGGACGAGCGTGGCCGGCTCGTGAAGGCAGAGGAGCGCGCGGCGGCGACGGACAACCTGCTGCCGCCGCCGCCCACCGATCGCTTGCCGGTGGTGCCGTTGCCGGTTGGCACGCTGCTCAATGCGTCGCCAGTGATCACCTCACCGCGCGACTCGCTGACCGACTTGGCCATCAACGCGGCCGCCGCCAAGACCGACGGCGAGCTCGCTCCCGAGGGGCAAGAGGGCGGCTTCCAGCTGCAGGTGGCGAGCTTCAAGGAGCAGGCCGAGGCCGACAAGACGGTGGAGGACTTGCGGCGCCGCGGGCACCGCGCGTTCCGTCAAGCCGCGCACGTGCCCGATCGCGGGCTGTGGCACCGCGTTCGCATCGGTCCGTTCAAGAGCAAGCTGGAAGCGATCAAGTACAAGGAGCGCTTCGAGCGCACCGAGCGCATCGCGCCCTTCGTGGTGGATCCGGACAAGGTGAAGCAAGCCGAGGCGCAGCGCGCCGCCCGCCTGGCTGCCATGGCCAAGCGCCGCGAGCGCGAGCGCTCCACCGGCGACTGAGCGCCCGCTAGCCCGAGCGCTGAGCCTTCTTGCCGAGCTGCTGCTTGACGGCGGTGATGATCGCGCCGCTCACGTTCTTGCTCTTGGCCAGCATCTTGAGCTCGGACTCGCGCAGCAGCGGCACCAGCCGGGACGCGAACGAGAAAGGCGTGCGCGGGTTACTGACCAGGTTCAGCTTGATCTGGTAGTTTCGCGTGAAGTCCCGGTTTAGCGCCAGGATGCGCAGCACGTCCTCGGACACCACGCGGCTCGCGCTGATCTGCACCGCCTCCGGCTCCTTGAGCAACGGGCTCTTGGCGGCAGCGGACGCCACCAGCCGGTTGCTGTCGCGCACGCAGAGCAGGCGCTGCGCGCTGGTACCCAGCGTGGCGCAGCGGATGCGCTGGGAGACGGTCATTTCGGCCAGCTGCGCGTAGAGCGGCTTGACCTTCTCCTTGACCTTCTCCTGGCCCTCCTCGTCGAGCTCGTGCGTGTCCTCGTCGTCGCCCAGCTCTAGCCGCTCGGCCGCGGCCTGCGTCTCGCGGAACAGCACGTCGTCGAAGGTGGGCTCCTCGGAGGGCTCCGGGATCAGCTCGTTTTGAATCGCCAGCGCGGCCTCTTTGAACGCCGGGATGGCGAGCTCTACCTTGTTGCGCACGCACAGCTCGATCAAGCGATCCGCCGTGGACATGCGGACGCGCTTGTTCATGTAGAGCTTCTCGATCACCTTGGGGTGACGGAGCATCAGCTCTTCGTTCGTGGCGATCAGCTCGCCGGCGCGCTCGTCCGCGTTCGCCGCCAGCGTCTCCAGCGCCTCGGCGGAGATGCGCGGCTGGCGCAGCAGCTTCTCGATCACCTCGTGGTCGCGGCTGTAGGCGCTGGCCAGCCGCGTGGTGACGCTGCCTGGTAGGTCCGCCGAGAGCGCTCCGCTCAGGATGGGTGGCGGCAGCTTGGCCAGCGTGCCGAGCGCGGCGGAGCTCAGCTTCTCGTCCGCGCGGCTGGCAAGCTCGGCGATCACGATCACGATCTCGTGCGGCTTGGCGCCCGGGATGACGCCCTTGGCCGCCATCATCTGCGCCGGCAGGGGTGCCCCTTCGGAAAGCACCTTCTGTGCGGAGGGGCCCAGCTTGTCGACCTCGATATCGGGCGCAGTCACGGCAATTGCACCAGCCTACCTCACGCAGCCGCCCCGGTGTAGAGTGGGAGGGCTACTGCCCGATTTCATCGCGCAGGTCTGTCCGAAGGAGCCGACAAAGACATGGGCATCATGGATTTCGTGAAGGGTGGCGTGCAGCGGATGATGATTGCGCGCGCCGACGCGCACAAGAACAAGGTCCTGTACAAGCACCCGGATCAGAACTTCCCCTTCTGGAGTCAGCTCACGGTCGACTCGGACGAGGTCGTGCTGTTCTTCAAGAACGGCTTCTACGTTGGCACGCTGGGTCCACAGCGCGAGCCGTACACGCTGACCACGCAGAACATCCCGTTCTTGGGCTCGCTCGTGGATCAGTTCACGGGCGGTAACGTCTTCATCAGCGAGCTGTACTTCGTGACGATGAAGCCGATGTACAACGAGACGTTCGGCGACCAGATCGGCTCGATGCGCGATCCGGATCTGGAGCTCAGGGTCACGCTGCGCGCCAATGGCACGTACTCGTTCCGTGTCGTCGATCCGTACAAGTTCTTGGTCGGCTTCGTCGGTCAGGGCGGCAATCCGGACCGCGCCATGCAGTGGGTGAAAGACTTGCTGTTCATGGGCCTGAAGACCACCGTGGGCGAGCTGATCAAGAGCCGCGAGTACACCTTGCTGGACTTGGGCCAGATGGGGCCCGAGGTCGCCCGGCAAATCGTTAGAAATTGCCCGGATCTGGCGAACTGCGGCGTGCAAGTCCTGGAGATCGGCAAGCTGAACATCAACGTCAGCGATGAAGATCAGCGACGGCTGGATGAGAAGCAGGACGTGATCGCGCAAGCCAAGGTGGAGGCCATGGCAGCGCAGCGCAGCGTTGCCAAGGCGCAGGCGGAGGCGCAGGCGCGCCAGTTCGCGCTGGACCAAGAGTTCCAGAACCGAGCCCGCTACGTGAACCAGCTGGACATGCAGCGCTACGGGCAGTTTGCGGCTGCGGAAGCCACCATGGGCCTCGGGCAAGGCTTGGCGCAAGGTGGTGACGGCGTGTCCGGCGCGGCGCTCGCGCAAGGCATGGCGCTCGGCGCGGGTCTCGGCTACGGCCAGCGCGCGGTCGTGCCGCCCGGCTACCCCCCGCCGGGCTACCCGCCGCCGGGCTACCCGCCGCCCGGCGC
>JAEYOT010000210.1 GCA_023411445.1 Pseudomonadota bacterium | reverse complement strand
CTTCTGCCCCGCGTCGATCCCCGGGTACAACGTCTCCCCGAGACGAGCCAGATCATCGATGCCCGCTACTTCACGCTCGCAGAGCGGCACTTCCAGGACGCGAATGGGTTGAAACTGCTCACGGATGTCCGTCAGATAGCGCTGGTGGGCAGTCTTCCAGTGACCGAAGAAGGGATCCGTGATTTCTGCGCTGAGCACGCGATTCGCGATGATCGCGTCCACGAAGAAGCCGGCGACGTTCAGAAACGAGACCGCACGTTGGCTCTCGATGATCGCCAGACGCTCGGGATTGAGCACGACGCGAAAACGCGTATCGTCGTCCAGCATGCTCGTGCGGGCGTCCTCGATATCGCTGAAGGTCTGGAAGATGGCGTCATAGTAGGACTCTTTCGACAGCGGCTTCTTGCCGGCCAGCTTCGCGAGCGGCCCCGTAATCCGGTTGTAGGCTCGCTCAATCTTCAACGCGCGCTGGATGGGCGAAAGAAACTCCGAAAAATTCAGGAAGCGCAGCGTGTTGCCCGTGGGGGCGCAATCGAGAACGACGAAATCATAGGTATTGGCGGCGCGCACCTCCGCCAGACGCAACATCGCAAACAGCTCCTCCGCCCCTGGAAACTCGATCATCTCCGCGGCCAGCGCGGAGTCCAGCCCGGACGCTTCCATGTTCGCGAGCATGGTGTCGCGCACTTCGCCAAAACGGCTACGCATCTCCATGCGCGCGTCGATCTCCATGGCGTGCAGCGAGCCGAAGATCTGGGCCGGCTGCCCACCGATTCGCGACATCAAGCAATCGCCCAGGGAGTGCGCGGCGTCGCTCGACGCGATGAGCACCCGGGCGCCGCCCTTCGCGAGCTGCACCGCAGTGGCGGCAGCGCAGGTGGTCTTCCCGACGCCGCCCTTTCCAGTGAAGATGATCGCCGTCACGGTTTCCCCGCTAATGCGCTCGGTTCACGGCGAGTCGGACGAGCGACTCCAGCACGTCGCGGGAGGATTCAGAGCTCGGGAACTCTCGCCGGAGTAAGGCGACCGCGCTGCTGGCACGACGCCGAGCGGCCATTTTGTCCTGCACCTCGCTTTCCGCCATATCCTCCGCTCTGTCCAGCGCGTCGTCCCGCAGCTGAAACGCGCAGCCCAGCTCCTCACCGAAGTCGTAGAGCGCCTGCGCCTGGTCCGGGCTACCTCCCCCAGCGTAGGCCCCGGCGAAAAGGGCGGACGCCATGAGCGCGGAGGTCTTCTTGAGTCGCGCGGCGGAGGTCGTGAGCGCATCGGCCAGGACGGTGGCGCGAGATAAATCCAGCTGTTGCCCGCCGATCATGCCGCTGGGCCCGAACGCGTCGGCTAGCGTCGCGTGAAACCTGGCATGATCGGTCACGCTCTTCGAGGTGCTCATCGCCAGCAGCTTGTGCGCCAGATTGAACAACACCAGCGCAGTGAGGATCGCGGTCGCTTCATCGAACTCCACATGCACCGCCGGGACGCCTCGCCGCTCGGGAGCGTTGTCCATGCATGGCAGATCGTCGAGTATCAGTGAGCTTGTGTGTACACACTCGATGGCACAAGCGACATCGAGCGCGGCGCTGGCCGCACCGCCTACCAGCTCGCAAGCCACGAGCGCCAGTGCCGGTCGGAATCTCTTCCCCCCAGCCTGCGTCAGGTGCAGCAAAGGACCCGCAAAAATCCCGCCAAATCCCAGCTCTTTCTCGAAGTGCTGACGCAGCCGCACATCGATGACCGGCACCCACGTTCGTAGGTACTCGAGCCCTAAGCCGGTCGGATTTGCACGAGCTACGTCCGCTGTTGAATGGACAGAAAGTTCCTGCAGCACCATGAAGACCCTTTCGATCGAGCCGCCACGACCTGTGTCATCGCAAGCACCACTTCGCTCGCAGTCGTGGACGGTAGTTGTTCCGCTCGACCTTCGCAACGACAATTGCGCTTACACGCGGGCGTAAAGGTCGTGGCGAAATCGCATCGAAGGCAGGTCGCGCGAAGCGCTTCTCGTTCCGATCGTGTCGCCAACAATTCGATGATGTCGGTGCCGCCCTCGATGATGCGGCGGCCAGTCATCGCTGCTGACGTGATGACCGCCGCAGGTTTCCATTGCTCACGCCGACACTCGCGTGGTCTCTTGATCGCTGTCATGCGCGACAACGGCGCGGCACAGATCGGCGGCTGGGTGATCGTGGAAGCCTACGAACGCGACGGCTTCCAGTATCGAGTGGTCCGCCGTGACCTCGCGAACGCGCTGACCAAACGCGAACACGAGATACTGCTCATGGTCTGTGCCCGACTCACCAACAAGGAGATCGCGCGCCAGCTCAACGTGTCACCGTCGACGATCGGCGTATTGATCTCGCGCGCGGCGGGCAAGCTCGGCGTTCAAGGTCGTTCCGACCTGCGGCTGCGCTACTCGCGCTTAGTCGAGCGCGACCGCTCAGCCGAAGGCACGCCTGACTTGGAGCCGTAGGTCGTCGCGAGCCGTGTCCAAGATTGGGCCCCCGTGCCCGCCGATAGCGTGCCGAAAATTCAGCTTCAACAGGCGCTCGAAGTCAGGGGAGAGCCGCTTCTTGTTCTCGGGATCGGCCGCCTTCAGCCATTGCGGCCCGATGCAGGCTCGCCCTCGAAATCCCATGAGCCGCGAGACCAGCGAGCCAATCGCGGAGCACCCCGTCGTGTGCTCCCAATTTTGGACGCTATCGCAAGCCAGGAGCACGCCGTCGTGCTTGTTCAGAAGCAGCGCTACCTCCGGCACTCGCGAGCTCTCGAACTTGAACAGCGCTGCGTTGGCAATCGGTAGGTCCCCGCCCGGCACGAGCTCGTGATGGACCTGGACCCCAGGTTTCAGGTCGACCAGGGGAGGTGCCCAAACGGTGGGCGCGTAGCGCTGCACGTAGGCGAGATCATCCATTCCGTGGAAGGAGCCGAGACGGACGATGTGCTTGACTGGTCCTAGCGCCTCCAGCTGCGACTGTTGCGCGTCCGGCATCATGACCGGGTGAATCAGGACGAGGTCGCCCCGCTCACGCAGGATGACCATCGTGCGCGGGATGAGGACGCCGGGGCCCATGCGCGTGGTGCCGTAGGCCCACCACACATCGTCGAACACGCGTTCGATCTCCCCAAAGTTTGGACCGGGCCGTGACGACGGCGCGGCCGCTGACTTGGAAGCACTGCCCCGGTCGGTCATGAAGCGCTGTGTAGCATGTAGCCACTGAGCCCGAGTGTCCGAAGAGCGTCAGTCTACCTACCGGACGCGCTCCCACCTCAACGCGGAGTCAGCCGGCAGCAGCTTCGCGCTCGTCGGCGTCGCGACTCGTATTGCGATCATGAAACCATTTGGTATATTAAACCTTATGGTTTTAGATCGCTCGCCCCGGCTGGACCTCGTGTTTCACGCCTTGGCCCACCCGGCGCGGCGGGCGATCATTCGCCAGCTGACGGGTGGTGAGCGTAACCTGAGCGAGCTGGCGGCGCCGCTGAAGATGACGTTTCCGGCGGCGACCAAGCACGTGCGCGTGCTGGAGCAGGCCAAGCTCATCCGGCGTCGTGTGGAAGGCCGGCAGCACTTTTGCCGCCTGGAGGCGGCGCCGCTGAAAGAAGCGACGCAGTGGACCCAGTCCTTCCGTGCGCATTGGGAGGCCCGCTTCCAAGCGCTGGATTCGCTGCTCGAAGAGATGCAGGCCGAGGAGGGAGCACGGCCCGGCCGGACTCGAACTCGCGCCGCTCGCCGCCCCGCAAGCTCTGCTGCCCGCTCAATCGTCTATCGAAGCTCACCCCCATGAACAACACATCCATCCGAGGCCTGCAGTGGCCCTGCACGAGCACGCCGTGCACGCCTCGAAGGAAGACCGCGACGGCGCGCTCGCTTCCGGCATGGATGAGGGAATGGAATCTTGCTACCAGCAGCTCGAAGCGCGCTGGTCCGCGGCTAACCGGAGCAAACGAAGGTGGGCGTAAAGTAGACGCGCGTAGCGCTGGCGCGGCCGGCGTGCTGCTGCACGACGTGCCAGGACCCGTCGTCGTCGCTCTCTTGCACCAACAGCTCGAGGCTGCCGTCGCGCTCCGCGTCGAACGCGAGCAGGGGCGTGAGCGACGTGTCCTTGGCGACCACGCCGAGCAGGCGTGGAGCAGCTGCGCCGACGGGGAGCGCGAACAGGGCGGTGACGCTGGCGAAGGACGGGCTCCAGTGGTCGCGCGAGAGCTCGACGAATAGGAGCTGCTCAGCTTGCGGATCACCGAGCAGCCACGCTGACGTGTGCTGCCCCTTCGTGCTCGGGCCAGGGCCGAGGCCACGCTTGCCAGCGCCGGCTGAGCGGCGGAGCTGGGCGAGCGCGGCGTCCAGCGCCGTGCCTTGGGCTTCGCGCGGCAAGAACTGCGGCGCGGGCGGCGCCTCGCTGGCCCAGAACGCGCCCGGGCATGGCCGATCGAAGCGCCCGATCACCATGCTGCCGTAGACG
>JAEYOT010000188.1 GCA_023411445.1 Pseudomonadota bacterium | reverse complement strand
CGCGTCCGCCCCGAAGTTTTCCATCACGTCGTTCGGGTCGGGGTAGTTCTTGAGGCGCTTGGACATCTTCTTGCCGTCCGCGGCCAAGATCATCCCGTTGACGATCACGTTCTTGAACGCGGGACGGCCGAACAGCGCGGTGGCCAGCACGTGCAGCGTGTAGAACCAGCCGCGCGTCTGATCCAAACCCTCGGCGATGAAGTCCGCCGGCAGGTTCAGCTCCACGTACTGCACCTTGGCAGGGTCGAAGGGGTAGTGGTTCTGCGCGTACGGCATCGAGCCGGACTCGAACCAGCAGTCGAAGACCTCCGTGATGCGCTGCATCGTCCCGCCCGGCGTCTTCTTCGACGGGAACGTGATGGAATCGATGGATTCACGGTGCAGATCCGTGATGGAGCCAGGCGGCAGGCCCGCGCGCTGCTCCAGCGCCGCGACGGAGCCGATGCACTCGAGCTCGTTCGGATCCTTGTCGCAGCGCCAGACCGGGATGGGCGGCCCCCAGAAGCGATTGCGGCTGAGGTTCCAGTCCCGCGCGTTCTCCAGCCAATTGCCGAAGCGGCCGCTGCCGACGTGCTCCGGCACCCAATGGATGGGCTGGTTGTTTTGCACCAGCTGCTCCTTGATCTGCTCCACCTTCATGAACCAGGTGGACAGCGCCATGTAGAGCAGCGGCTGATCGGTGCGGTAGCAGTGCGGGTAGGGGTGAACGATGGTGTCTTGATCGACGACCTTCCCCTCCGCCTTCAGCTTCTGAATGATGCCCTTGTCCGCGTCCTTGGCGAACTGCCCGGCAAAGTCCGTGACGCGCTCGTCGAAGATGCCGGTGAGTCCCATCGGGCGGATCACCGGCAGGCCCTCCCTCAAGCCAACCTGATAGTCGTCCTCACCGAACGCGGGCGCTTGGTGCACGATGCCGGTACCGGAGTCCGTCGTCACGTACTCGGCTGCCACGACGCGGAAGCACCAGCGCGTGCCGTCTGCTTTCGTCTTCTTGTCCGCGAAGTAGGGCAAGAGCGGCTCGTAAGGCCGCCCCACCAGCTCCGCGCCGCGCAGGCGTCCGAGCTCCGTGGTTTTGCCGACGCGGCCGCGCGCCTGGTAGTCCGCGAGCCGGCCGGGCTCGATGTACGCCACCTCGCCGGTGTCGTCGAGCCGCACCTTGGCGTACTCCACGTTCGGGTGCACGGCGAGGGCCAGGTTGCTGGGCAGGGTCCAGGGAGTGGTCGTCCACGCCCACAGGTAGGCGTCCTCGTCCTCCAGCTTGAAGCGCAGCGTGAGGCTCGGATCTTGGCGGCGCTTGTGGCCCTCTTTCTTGGTGACCGGATCGCGCTCCTGCGGCCCTTGCGCCACCTCGAAGTTGGACAGCGGCGTGCCCAGCGCCGGAGACACCGGCTGGATGCGAAAGCCCTCATAGATCAACCCCTTTTGCCAGAGCTGATCGAACACCCACCACACGGTCTCCATGAACGAGGGGTCCATGGTCTTGTACTCGTTCTCGAAATCCACCCAGCGGCCCATGCGGCGCACGGTGGTTTGCCACTCGCGCGTGTAGCGCTGAACGCTAGCGCGGCAGGCAGCGTTGAACTTCGGCACGCCGTAGGCTTCGATCGCTGCCTTGCCGTCGAGCGACAGCTCTCGCTCGATCAGGCTCTCGATCGGCAAGCCGTGACAATCCCAACCGAAGCGGCGCTCCACGTCGAAGCCCTGCATCGCGAAGTAGCGCGGCACGATGTCCTTGATCGTGCCCGCGAGCAGGTGGCCGTAGTGGGGGAGGCCGGTCGCAAAGGGTGGGCCATCGTAGAACACGAACGGCTTGCGACCCTTGCCGCGCAAGCTCTGGCGCTCGATGCCGTGCTGTTGCCACAGCTCCAAAATCTCGTGCTCGAGCTTGGGCAGATGAAACTCGGTGGCAGGTTCGCGGAGCGTGGAAGAAGGGGTGGGCACGGAGGTCATGTTGCGGAAATCAGCTAGGCGGCGCGAATGTAGTGCCTCGAAGGGGGCCGCACCACAAGCCCGTGGCGGTTTGCCTCATGCCCGGAAAAACGCCGGCAAATGGGCAGCTGGTGGCGGCCCGCTCGGGTCTCCCGCCCAGTCGTTGACAGAACCGCCCCACCCTGGCGATGCTCCTGCGCTGAGCTCCCGTACTCAAAGCGCGAGCAGAGGATCGCATGCACTTGCTCTTCCAGCGGGCGGCCCGGGCGCTGCTCGTCACGTGTGCTGTGTTTCAGACGTCAAGGGCGTGGGCTGACGATGCGGAGCCTTCGGCCATCCAAGTGCACGGCTTCGTCAGTCAGGGGTACATCAAGACCACGTCTGGCAACAATTACCTCGGTCCTACCGCTCGCAAGCAGGGCAGCTTCGAGTTCACCGAGGTGGGTATCAATTTCACCAAGCAGCTCGGCGAGCGCTTCCGGGTTGGCCTGCAGCTGTTCGCGCACGACTTGGGGCCGCACGGCAACTACTCGCCGAAGCTCGATTGGTACCACCTGGACTACCGCTTCGCCGACTGGCTCGGGCTCCGCGCCGGCAAGACGAAGCTGCCCGTCGGCTTGTACAATGAGGCCAACGACGTGGACGCCGGGCGCGTCCCCGTGCTCCTGCCGCAGTCCGTGTACCCGGTGACCAACCGGGAGTCGCTGTTCGCGCAGACGGGGGGTGAGCTGTACGGCGACCTGCCGCTCGGCTCGCTGGGCTCACTCGAGTATCGCCTGTTCGGCGGTACGATCTTCATCGACACCTCCGAGGTCTCCGTGGACCTCAAGGAGTTCGAGGTGCCCTACGCGGTCGGGGGACGCGCCATGTGGCATCCGCCCGTCGAGGGCCTCCAGCTCGGCGCCACCCTTCAGTTCGTGCGCTTCGACTACTCGGCTCAGCTCACGCCCGAGCAACGCCTCGGCTACGAAGCGATTGGCCAGCTGCCGCCCGGCGGCGACGGCTTCGTTTGGATCAAATTCCCCGCCCGGCTGTGGGTCGCTTCGGCGGAGTACCAGTCCGGCGGCATGCTGCTGGCGGCCGAGTACGCGCGCTCGTACTTCGACGTCCAGACCAACTTGCTCCTGCCGAGCGCCAAGCAGCACCACCAAGGAGGGTATGTCCTCGCCTCCTACCAGCTAGCCCCGTGGTTTACGCCCGGCATCTACTACTCGGCCACGTTCCCTGACTTCCGCCGCAAACGCCCGCCCGGTGAGGATCAGAACCCGCCGTCCTCGTACCAGCACGACGTGGCGCTCACCCTGCGGTACGACGTTCACCCGAACTGGCTGTTCAAGCTGGAGCAGCACTACATGTACGGGACTGCAGGCCTCTCCCCGGAGCTGAACCCGGGCCGAAAGCCGGACGAGCTGAACCGGCACTGGGGCGTGTTCTTGCTCAAGACCACGGGGTACTTCTGAGATGGCCCGGCTGTCGATACCGCGTGGTCACCAGCGTCGGACCCTGCTCCGCGCTGGCCTGGCGCTGCTGCTCACCAAGCTCTCCCGCGCGCGCGCCGCGGAGGGGCCGCCGCCGCCGCCGTTCCGCTTGGTGGTCCACCCCAGCTTCCCCGAGCGGGCCGTGGAGCGCTACTTCCTGGCCGATGCGTTCTTGAAGAAGACCACGCGCTGGCCGAACGGGGAGCTCATCCGTCCGGCGGATCTCAAGGCCACCTCGCCCGTGCGTAAGGTCTTCAGCGAGCGCGTGCTGAAGCGCAGCGTGGGCGCCGTGCGCAGCTACTGGCAGCAGCGCATCTTCTCGGGACGAGACGTGCCGCCGCCGGAGCTCGACGGCGACGCGGAGGTGATCGCGTTCGTGGCCAAGCACCCGGGCGGCGTCGGCTACGTCTCCGGCGCCGCAACCCTGACCGGGGTGAAAGAGCTGTCGATTGCGGGGGGCAGTTGAGGGTCACCCTCCGCGCCAAGCTCGTCGTCGTGCTGGGCGCGGCCGTGGCGGCCCTGCTGCTGGTGCTCGGCGTGAGCGCGGCGACCGGGCTACGTGGAGAGCGCGCCCTCGACGACATGGAGCGGCGCTTGGTGCCGAAGGTCGAGGTAGGCCCGCGCATCGAAGCGGCGATGGAGCGCTTGGCGCGCAGCATGCAGGACGCCGTCGCAGCGCAAGACGCGGCGGCGCTGGCCGCCCGCGCCGCGCCCAAAACCGAGCAGTT
>JAEYOT010000046.1 GCA_023411445.1 Pseudomonadota bacterium | reverse complement strand
CCACGTGGTGACCAGCACCGCCACGGCCGCGAACGTGACGGCGGCGGAGCGGCTCGGGCGCGTGACCGAGATGGCGCTCCTGCTCGGCACCGTGCTGATCGCGATCGAGCAGCTCGGCATCGATATTTCGTTCTTGAAGGCCACGCTGCTGGTCGTGATGGGAGGCCTGCTCATCGGCGCGGCCCTGGCGTTCGGCCTCGGCGGGCGCGATCTGGTGGCGAACATCTTGTCGGCGCACTATGTGCAGAGGCTGTACCAAGTTGGGCAGGTGGTGCAGATCGACGGCGTCGAGGGTCGCATCGTTCGCATCGCCGAGACGTCCGTCATTTTGGAGTGCGCCGAAGGCGACGTCTCGATCCCGGCGCGACGCTTCGCCGACGCGCGCTCCACGCTGATCGTGCGCAAGGAGCGGCGATGAGCGCCGAGCTGCTCTTGGTCCAGGCGTTCGCCGCCACTCATGCCGAGGAAGTGGCACGCTACATCGAGCGCCTGCCGGCCGAGGACGCGGCCGAGGTGCTGCGCGCGCTGCCCGCGAGCAGCGCTGCGGGCGTGCTAGCGCGCGCGGTGCCGCTGATCGCTGCCGAGGCGCTGGCTCGGCTCCCCGCGGAGACGGGAGCGGAGGTGCTCACGGCGGCGCAGCCGGCCCTGGCCGCGGACCTCTTGTTTCGCATGGAGCGCGCGACGCGTGAAGGTTTGCTCGCCCAGGTGGAGCGACCGCTCTCGGAGGATCTCAGGCGCATGACCGAGTACGGGCCGCGCCGCGCTGGCGGCCGGCTCGATCCTCGCGCGCCCGCGATGCCGGAGGATCTCTCCGTCGCCGAAGTGCTGGAGCGGCTGCGCGCCCACCCGGCCGGTGTGATGCACTACGTGTACGCCATCGACGACGAGCGGCGCCTGACGGGCGTCGTGAACATGCGCGAGCTGATGTTGGCGCCCGAGGCAGCGCCGCTCAGCACCATCCTGACTCGCGATCCGGAGGCCCTGTTCGCGCACGACTCCTTGGAGGTGATCGCTCGTCACGCCGCCTGGAAGCGCAGCCACGCGCTACCGGTGATCGACCGCGAGCGCCGCTTGCTGGGCGCGCTGCGCTACTCCACATTTCGCGCGATCGAGACCGAGCTGGGCCAGGCCAGCAGCGGTCCCAGCGCCGATCAGACCGCGTCGGCGTTGGCGGAGCTGTGCGCGCTGGGTGCCTCCGCGATGACGCGCTTCCTCGGCGTGGCGCTGGCCTTGGACGAGCCGCGTGAGCCGGAGCGCGGCAGCGTGCCTCCGCCCAGCCTGCGCCGCAGCGTGCTGCCGGGAGGCACGCCATGAGCGACGCGCTGCGCGGTCTCTCGCTGCTGTTCCTCAGCGCTCACCCTCACTCCGCCGGCGCGGTGCTGGAGCAGGTCGAGCCGGAGGAAGCCGCCGAGGCGCTGCTGCCGCTGGACATCGAGCGCACGTCGCGCGTGCTCACGCGCATGAGCGTGGACGCTGCCGCGCGCACGCTGCGCTGCATGGATGCCAACTGGGCGCGGGAGGTGCTGCTCGCCGCAGACTTCGTGCAGGCGGCGCGCTGGCTCGCGCACCTGGACGACGCGACGAGCCAGCGCCTGCTGTCGGCGCTACCCGCGCTGGCGCAACGCAACATCCGTGAAGCGCTAGAGTTTCCGCCCGGCACGGCGGGTCGGATCATGGATCCCCGCGTTACTATCTTCCGCGAGGACACGACTATGGAAGAGGCGCTGACGCGCCTGCGTAAGGCCAAGCGCAAGATCACGGACGTAGTGCTGGCCGACGATGACGGCAAGCTCACCGGCGTGGTCTCGCTACAGAGCTTGCTGGGCGCGCACCCACAGGCCAAGGTGGGCAGCTTGGCCGAGCGCAGTCGTCCAGTCGTGAGCCCGATGGCGACTCGCGACGAAGTGGTGGACCTGCTGAACCGTCACGCCCTGACCAGCTTGCCGGTCGTTGATCTGGACGGCCGCGTGCTCGGCATCTTGCCCTACGACGCGCTCGTGCGAGCCGCGCAGCACGCAGCCACGGACGACTTGCAGCAGATGGTCGGCGCCGGCAAGGACGAGCGAGCGCTGTCCAAGCCGCTGTTCACGGTCAAGAGTCGCTTGCCGTGGCTCTTGCTCAACTTGGTGACCGGCTTCATCGCCGCCAGCGTGGTCGGCTTGTTCGAAGGGACGCTGGCCAAGTTCACGGCGCTCGCGGTGTTGATGCCGGTCGTGGCCGGTGAGGCGGGTAACACCGGCGCGCAAGCGCTGGCCGTCACCAGCCGCGGCTTAGCCCTGCGAGAGATTCGCGTCGGACATTGGTGGCGCGTGTGCCGGAAGGAGATATTGGCAGCGCTGGTCAACGGCGCCTCCGTGGCGGCCGTGACCGCGCTGTGCACGCTGTGGTGGAGCAACAGCCCTGGGCTCGCGCTCGTGATCGGCGTCTCTATGGTGTGCTCGATGGTGATCGCAGCGGCGAGCGGCGCCTCTGTCCCCATCATCCTGACCGCGCTCAAGCGCGATCCGGCCACGGCCTCGTCGATCATCTTGACGACCGTCACGGACGTCTGCGGATTCTTCAGCTTTCTCGGCCTGGCCACGCTGCTGTCCAGCTTGCTCACGGGCGCGCCGTAGCCGCCGAGCCGCACGCTCGTAGTAGCCTCGCGCCATGCGCCGCTTGCTCGTGAGTCTCTGTTGCCTGGCGTCCCTCGGCTGCGGCGCGGGCGGCGGCGCGCCGAGCCTGCCCGGTCCCGAGCTCGAGCGGGAGTGCAGCGTCACGTTGCCGCGCGCACGCTCCGCGGCCGAGCTGGTCGAAATCGTGCGTGAGCGCTCGGTGGAGCCGTCGCGAGTCGTGGTCGAGCTGGAAGAGCCGCTGGCGAGCGTGCTTTCGGAGCTGGAGCCGCGTGTGCAGCGCAAGTTGGCGGCCGGGCGCGCCGGCCTCGGACCGGCTGGTAGCGTGAGCTACGAGGTGGAGCGCGGACCGCTCAGCGCCTCCGTGAAGGCGAGCTCCCTCGTAATCGAGGCTGCGGTCGCCGCGCGCGCCGAAGCGTGCCGCGGCGCAAACTGCTACGCCTCGTGCCAGCCGGAGGCCGTGGTGAGCGCGGAGGTGCCGCTGCTACTCCGTGCCGACTACGGCTTCGAGCCGGCGCGCGTCTCGCTGCGCTTCACGCGCGGCTGCAAGGTGCGCGCGCTCGGAGGGCTCTTGACGCTGGACGTCACCCCAACGCTCCGTCAGCAGCTGGAGCCCGAGTTGGTCCGTATCGGACACGAGATCGACCGACACGTGCCGAAGCTCCGCCCGGAGCTCGAGCGCGGCTACCGGCTCGCGGCCGAGCCGCGCCCGCTGCCGCTGCTCGGCTGCTTCGTGCTCGCCCCGGAGGGCGTCGTCCAAGGCCCAGTGGAGTCTTCGTCAACTCACCTGCGCGCGAGGTTCGCGCTCCTGGCGCGACCTGAGCTGCGCCCCAGCTGCGGCGCGCCGACGTCGACGCCGACGCTGCCGCCACTGCAACGTGACCCCGCCTTGCCGCGAACCGGTGACGTGAGGCTCGGCTTGGTGAGCGAGCTGGCGCAGGTGGAGCGCGCGCTCAGCTCGGCAGGGCAGCTGCTCGTCGCCGGTAAGCGGGCGCGAGTCGCGCGCGCGGAGGTGCGGCCGCGCGGAAGCGACGTGTCCATCGAGCTCACGCTGGCCGGGCAGATTTGCGGGGACGTCACGTTCGCCGCGACGCCGAGCTTCGCGCGCGAGGAGGCTCACATCGGTCTAGCGTCGCCACGCGCGAGCGCTGCTGAACGCGCGCGCATCGAGAGCGCTGGCCTGGATGCCGACGAGCTGCTCAGCGCCCTGGCGGCGTCGGCACGCTTGCCTCCGGCGCTCTCTCCAACTGGATTCAAGGAGGGCGTGCCGGCGCTGATTTCCGCCCTGAGCACCGGCCCCTTCAAGCTCACAGTGAGCGTGGATTCAGCATACGGAGGTGGCGCCGCAGCGCGAGGTGCCGAGCTGGTGGCGTGGCTGGAGGCACGTGGCGCGGCCAACTTGACGCGTGAGCGCTAACGCTTCGATCGCGCGGCATTCTCGGACGAGGCGCGAAAATGGCCACGGTGGGCAGCAGCCGCAGTGGCGTAGCAAATGGTCGCGCAGCCCCTAGCTCGTGGTCCACACGAGCGGTCCGAGCGAGCAAGAGCCGAGCGCCGCGTGGCAGGCTGCGGCGCTCCAGACGCCGGCGGCACGAGCCATGCAATTACCCGTTCGGTCTCATGCAAGGCTCCGTAGCCCATTCGGACGCAGCAGTCTCGGACCTCTCGCTCCGCGAGTACGAGCCAACCACGCTGCCCGTGTCGAGCAATGGCGACCTCGTGACGCTGCGCGATGGGGACGACCTCCCACCGACCCGCCCCGCCTCATCCCTGCCGCGCCCGTCGCGTTCGCTGCGGGGCGCGCAGGGGCTACGGGTCGCGCCGGGGGACTGGATCGGCGGCGTGTATCACCTCCAGGAAAAGCTCGGCGGCGGCTCGATGGGTCAGGTCTTCTCCGCCGTGGACGAGCTGCTCGAGCGCAAGGTGGCGATCAAGGTCATCCGCTCCAACTTGCACACGGCGGATTTTCGCCAGCGCTTCATGAGCGAGGCGCGGGCGATGGCGCTCGTGAGCCACCCCAACGTGCTGACCATCCACGCGCTCGGCGAGCACGAGAGCAGCCCCTTCATCGTGATGGAGCTCGTGGAGGGACAGACGCTCGATCGCTGGCTGGCCCAGCGCACGTCTTTGGACTTGGATGAGGCGCTGAGCATCCTGGATCAAATCCGCCAAGGGCTCAGCGCCATTCACGCCGCGGGCACGCTCCACCGCGACGTCAAGCCCAGCAACGTGCTGCTGCATCAGGATTTGCGGGTGCGCGTGTCGGACCTCGGCTTGGCCGTCAGCATTCGCGAAGGCTCGCTGGTGCGCGAGCGAGTCGGCACGCCTGGCTTCATGGCCCCGGAGATCCAGCTCGGCGCGGGCGACAGCTGCGCGGCGACGCCGCAGAGCGATCTGTACTCGCTCGGCTGCATCGCGTACGAAGTGTTGACCGGCAAACCGCCGTTCTTCGCCAAGGACAACGACGTGCTGGCGGTGATGCACGCGCACGATCCCGTGCCGTTGCCGAGCAGCGTGCGGCCCGAGCTGACCGACGTCTTCGACGACGTGCTCTTGACGGCGCTGGCCAAGGATCCGCGCGAGCGGCAGAGCACGGTCGAGGTGTTTCGCCGTGGGCTCGCCGCAGCGCGCAGCGACAGCCTGCAGCCGCGCCGGCTGCTGGTAGCCGAGGATGATCCGGATTTTCGCGATCTGCTGGAGCTGGTGCTGACGCGGGCTTTCCCGTGCGCGCGCGTGGAGTGCGTGCCGGACGGTCGCGCCGCCGTCGCTGCGTTCGACCGTGAGCCAGCCTCGGCCGTCGTGCTCGATCTGCACATGCCGACGCTAGACGGCTTCGGCGCTACCGCGCTGCTGCGCGCTCGCCCTGCCGCCCGCTCCGCGCCCATCATCATCATGACCGCGCTGGGCGGGCCGAAGGAGTGGGAGACGCTGGCAGGGCTCGGCGCGGATCGTTTCCTGGTCAAGCCGATGAACTTGGAGGATCTGGTCAGCACCATCGTGCGAGCGCTGCGCGAGCGCTCCAGCCACATCCCGCTGTCGCGACCATGATCACTTGGGCGGATCCACGAACGTCTCTTCGCACGTGAAGAGCACGTCCAGCTTGGGATTTTTCCCGTGCTGCGCGGCGGCGCACGTCTCCGGGCACAGGCGAATCTTGCCAGCGTCCACGTAGAAGGCGCTGGGTACGCACTGCGCGGCGCTCATGGCCTGCCCGAAGGTTTGCGGCGCGGAGCCGTCGCCCGCGTCGTACGCCACGGCTACCTTGGCCAAGTCCAGCTCGCGCCCGGGGGGAGGCGGCGGGATCTCGAGCTCGCACTGCAGGCCCGCGTGGGTCACCACGTCCTTGGCGATGGTATCGAACACGACGTCGAACGCGGTGTACTGGCAGAGCGGGAAGCGCAGCCCGCCCGTGGCGCGGCTCAGCTCCTGATACACCTCTCCGGCGTTCTCCACCTTGTCGGAGTTGCCCGTGCATTTCTTGTTCTGAATCGGCTCGTCCGGCCGCCACGGCTCCGCCGGCTCTGGCTTCTCTACGATGCCGGTGATGCTGTGGAAGCGGAAGCTCGGCGCGCTGGCGGTGCCAAACTGGTCCGACTTCGCCGTGATGGCGGCCACGAACTGTTGCGCGGACATCTCAGTCGAGTCGTCGTCGGTAATCTCGAGGAAGACTTTGGCCGCGCCCGGCCTCAGCCAGCTCCCCCAACCCTCGGGCGCAAGGTCGAACTCGTCTTCCTCCGTGCCATCGAAGGTCTCCACCAGCTTCACGAGAGAATCCAAGCTCTCGAGCTTGCGACTGTAGTGGAAGAAGCGCTCGCTGAACGCGGGACGGTCCGGCGTGGGAGAGCAAGTTTCGTTGGCGCTGAGGGGCGCGCTCACGCAGATGGAGGTCTCTCGCCCCTTCTTCTCGTGCCGTGAGATCAGGATCACGCGGTAGTCCACCCCGCTGCTCTGCAGGATGTTCGCGAAATTGACGTTGATGTTGCGTTCGACCGCGTCGATTTCGTCCTGCATGCTGCCGGAGTTGTCGATGGCCAAGATGATGTCGACTGGCTGACGCTCCACCTTGGCCTCGGCTTGCTGCGTGGCGCAGGACTGCCCGCCGCCGCTGCCGCTGCTATCGCCGCCGCCCGTGGCGCTGGGCAGGTCGATGACCAGGCTACCGCCGTGAGCCCTGGCGCCGGCGGACGGGCCACCGGCGGACGGCCCGCTGCCACCCGCGGCGCCACTCGCCTCCCCGCCGCTCTCGGGCGCAGCTGACGATGAGCAGCCCGTCAGCGCGGCAACCAACGACAACCAGCGCGCGGCGCCGAGCGATCCTCCGTAGGCCATGCGCCCTAATGCCGCTCAGGCCGGCATCGATCACGGCAGCGCTATTTTTCCCACGCGCTCTGGCCCCGACGGAACTTTCGCCGGATACCGCTTTCGCGTCGTGGTCAGCCCGGGCGCGGCGCTGTAAGTTGCGCGCATGCGAAGCATCGTCCTCGCGCTGGCGCTCTCGGCGGCGGCGTGCTCCAAGCCCAAGCCCGTGGAGGTGACGCCGCGCTCCGTGACGGTAGCGGCCATCGAGCCACAGGGCATCCAGCTCGCGCTGGTGCTGGACGTGAGAAACCCCAATGGCTTTCCCATCAAGGCTAGCGACGTGAAAGGCACCGTGGAGATCCAGGGCGGCGGTCAGCTCGGCAGCGGCGCCGCGACCGGCGTGATGACGGTCGGTGCTGAGCAGACCGTGCAGCTACCGGCGCAGCTCGGCGTCGGGTGGACCAACGTGACGGCGCTGGCGCCGTTCGCGCTCTCGGCCAAGCCGGTGCCCTATCGCATCGTGGGCAGCGCGCGCGTCGGTAGCGAGCGCCTGAACATGGAAGTGCCGTTCGACATCGCGGGCGAGCTCACGCGGGAGCAGGTGGCGCAGATCGCGCTGCGGGGCGCGAGCGGCATCATTCCTAACTTGCTGCCAGCGCCGACTCCGTGAAGCGAGCCAATAGGTCCGCCGGGCCGTCGTAAGTAGCCTGCGCGCCTTTCAGCGCGGCGTCGCTCTGGCCGCCGCAACGAAACGCGATAGTAGGAATCCCAGCCTTCGCCGCCGCCTCGATGTCGTAAGGTGTGTCGCCGATCATGACGACATGGGCCGCCGCCACGTCGAGCAGCGCCAGCGCGGCCTGGACGATGTCCGGATCGGGCTTGGAGGCCGCGCTGTCGCTGGAGGACGTGACGCCCTCGACCAGATCGCTCACGCGCGCCAGCTCCAAAAGCGGGCTCAGCTCCTCCCTCTTCGCGGAGCTCGCGATCACGACCTTCAGGCCCGCGCCGCGCATTCGCAGCACGAGCTCACGCGTCTTGGGAAACGCGCGCAGCCCTGGCAAGTACCGCTCTGCGAAGATCGCGCTGCGACGCGCGCTCACGCGCCGGCCCAGCTCAGAGCCCTCGCTCACGCGAGCGACCTCGGGCAGCAGCTTGTCGCCACCCATGCCGATCAGCGGCCGCACACTCGAGAACGACACCTCGATGCGCTGCTCTGCGAGCGCGTCGACCCAAGCTCGCGCGTGCGCGTCGTTGCTGTCGACGAGCGTCCCGTCGACGTCCAGGATGACGCCGCGAACCCGGCCGGTCATGCGTCACATGATGTATGATCAGCGCGCGATGCCGAAGCAAAACAAGCGCGCTGAGAAGGCCAAGACCAAGTTGAAGCAGCCGTTGTCACGCAAGCCAGCGGACGTCGCTGCGGCAGAGGCGCACGTTCGTGGCATTTTGGCGTACTTGGGGGAGGACGTGCAGCGCGAAGGCCTGCTGGAGACGCCGGCGCGCGTCGTGCGAGCGATGGCCGAGCACTTCTCCGGCTATGGGCAAGATGCTTCGGAGTACCTCGGCAAGACATTCCAAGAGGTGGACGGCTACGACGAGCTGGTGCTGGTGAGCGACATCGAGCTGTTCAGCCACTGTGAGCACCACATGGTGCCTTTCGTCGGCAAGGCGCACGTGGCCTACATCCCGGATGGGCGCGTGGTGGGGCTCAGCAAGCTAGCGCGCGTGGTGGACGTGTACGCCAAGCGCCTGCAGGTGCAGGAGAAGCTCACCAAGCAGATCGCAGACGCGATTGAGAACCACTTGAAGCCGCAAGGCGTGGCCGTGATCGTGCAGTGCCAGCACTTTTGCATGTGCTACCGCGGCATCAAGAAGCCCGGCTCCTGGACGACCACCAGCAAGCTGCACGGCATCTTCTTGAAGGACGCGGCGGCGCGCATGGAGCTGTTCACCGTGCTGGGCCTACCCCGGCAGATCGGCGCCCAAGGAGCGTAGCCCGGTGAGCACCGTCGCCGCCATCGACATCGGGACCAACTCGGTCCGCCTGTTGATCGCCGACGAGCAA
>JAEYOT010000947.1 GCA_023411445.1 Pseudomonadota bacterium | reverse complement strand
GCGGGGGGGGGGGGGTGGGGGGGGCCCAGCGCCGACGGGCTCGACGAGGTGAGCCCCTTCGCCGAGACGCGCGTCACCGAGGTGAGCCGCGGTGCCGTGCGCGAGCTCACCATCTCGCCCGAGAGCTTCGGCTTCGGGCTCAGCCCGAAAGGCGCGATCGACGGCGGCGATCCGAGCGACAACGCCCGCGCGCTCAAGGCCATTTTGAAGGGCGAGAAGCACCCTGCCGCAGACGCGGTGGCGCTCAACGCGGCCGCAGCGCTCGTGGTGTTCGACGGCATGAGCGAGCGCGACGCAGGCGCGCAAGCGCGCGAGGTGCTCGCCTCCGGCAAGGCGCACCAAACGCTGGACGCTTGGGTCAACGCAGCCCAACGCCGCCGCGCGAAGGGAGCGTAGCGTGGGCGTTCTGGCAAAGATCCTGGCGCAGAAGGAGAGCGAGCTCGCGGCGCTCCGCGCACGGCGCTTGCCGGCCCCACCGCCGCGCAGGCCGGTCGCGCTGGAGCGAGCGAGCAACGCAGGCCGACTCTCCTTGATCACGGAGATCAAGCGGCGCTCGCCATCCGCTGGGCAGCTGTCGACGGTGCTCAGCGTGGCGGAGCGGGCGCGCGCCTACGAGCGCGGTGGCGCCAGCATGCTCAGCGTGCTGTGCGACGCGCATTTCTTCGACGGTGCCTACGAGCACTTGCAGGAAGCGCGAGCCGCGACGTCGCTACCGCTGCTGTGCAAAGAGTTCGTGGTGGACGAAGCGCAGCTGGACGCCGCGCGCGCGTTCGGCGCCGACGCGGTGCTGCTGATCGTGCGCTGCCTCACGCCCGAGCGCACGGCCGCGCTCATCAGGGCCGCGCGCGAGCGCGACCTGGTGCCGTTCGTGGAGGTCGCCAGCGAGCAGGAGCTTGGCACCGCGCTGGAAGCAGGCGCTCAGCTCATCGGCGTCAACGCGCGCGATCTGGACACGCTGGTCATGGATGCGGAGCGCGCCGCGCGCGTGCTGTCCGCCATCCCCGCGCAGGTGACGCGCGCGCACCTATCCGGCTTGTCTCGCCCCGAAGACGTGCTCCGCATCAAGGCCGCTGGGGCCGACGCTGCGCTGGTCGGGGAAGCGTTGATGCGCGCGGACGACCCCGCCCCGCTGCTGCGAGCGCTGGTGGACGCCGCGGCGACCTGATTTTGGCGCCTCGCGGCCACCTCGGCTACCTTGCGGAGCGTGGCACCGGACGCCGCCGTCGACTTCTACCTCCAGCACCTGCGCGTGGAGCGGGCGCTGTCGCCGAACACGGTGCTGGCCTACGGCCGCGACCTGGGCAAGCTCCTGGCCTTCCTGGAAGAGCAAGGCGTGAGCGAGGTGGAGCGCATCGACCTCGGCGTGATCTCCGCGTTCATCCGCGAGATGTCCCGCGCCGGCCTCGGCCCGCGCAGCACGGCGCGTCACCTGTCGTCCACCCGCGGCCTGTGCAAGTTCTTGATGCGCGAGGGCGTGCTGCGCGCCGACCCGACGGAGCTGGCGGCGCGGCCGCGCTTCGGCCGCAAGCTGCCGCGAGCGCTGGGCGAAGCCGAGATGGTGCAGCTGATCGAGGCGCCGCCGCCGGACACGCTGCGCGGCCTGCGCGATCGCGCGATGCTGAGCATGATGTACGCGGCGGGGCTACGGGTGAGCGAGCTGGTTTCGCTCACGCTCGGCGACGTGGATCGCGCGCGCGGCATCGTCTCAGCGTTGGGCAAGGGTAAGAAGCGACGGCTGGTTCCGCTCGGGGAAGTGGCGCTCGATCACCTGGCGGCGTACCTGGACGCCCGCGAAGCCGACGAGCAGGCGCGCGCCGCCAAGCGGGGCGGCCGCAAGGGCCAGACGTCGCTGGTGCTGTTCCCCTCACCCCGAGGCGGCAAGCTCACCCGCCAAGGCTTCTGGAAAATCGTCGGGCGTACCGCGCGCGGTGCGGGCCTACGGGGTCACGTGCACCCGCACCAGCTGCGGCACTCCTTCGCCACCCACCTGCTGGCCGGCGGCGCCGATTTGCGCAGCGTGCAGACGCTGCTCGGCCACGCCAACATTGCCACGACCGAGATTTATACGCACGTTTCGCAAGATCGCGTGCGCCAGGCGTACCGCAAGGCTCACCCCAGGGCTTGAACGGCCAGCTGCCGCTAGTATGGTGAACCCGTGTCGTTCACCTTGACCGCGCCACGGAGCGCTGAAGCGCCCATCATCGTGGAGGTGCCGCACGCGGGGCTTACGGTGGATGCGGAGTCCTTGAGCACGCTGGTAGCGCCCGCGGTGGCGATCGGTCGCGACGCGGACCTGTACGTGGACGAGCTGTACGCGGACGCGCCAGACGTGGGGGCGACGCTGCTCACCGCCAACGTGAGCCGCTACGTGTGCGACCTGAACCGCTCGGAGCACGACGTGGATCGAGACACGGTGCTGGGAGCCACCGGTCGCTCGAGCCCGCACGGGCTCATCTGGCGCTGCACGACCGACAACCGCGCCGCGATCGCGCGCCCGCTGCCCCCCAGCGAGCTGGAGCGGCGCCTGCAGCAATACTACCGCCCCTACCACGACAAGCTGGAGGAGCTGGTGCGCGACCGACTCGATCGCTACGGCTTCGTGATCTTGGTGTCCGGCCACTCCATGCCGAGCCGGGGCCGCGACGGCCACACCGATCCCGGGCGGGAGCGGGCGGACGTGGTGCCCGGTACCCGCCAGCGCACCACCGCGGCGGCGGCCGTGATCGACGCGGCGGACGAAGTCGCCCAGCGCTTCCACCTTGGCGTCGCGCACGACGACCCTTACCGCGGCGGCCACACCACCGTGCGCTACGGCCGCCCCGCCGCCGGCATCCACGCGATTCAGATCGAGCTCAACCGACGATTGTACATGGACGAGCTGACCCTTGCAAAAAAGCCCAATGAATTCCGCATAGTGCGGAGCTTTTGCCGGGCCCTGGTCCAGCGCTTGGCCGGGCTTCGGCCCGTGCCGATGGCTCGCGGTAGCGAGCGCTGATCCGGTGTGCAGGAAGAGCGGGCTTGACTTGGGCCGGCCTTCTACTACGTTCCGCGGCCTTCCCCATGGCCCGCAGCGAAATCACCGGCAAGCGCCGCATGTCAGCGCAGAACGTCTCTCACTCCAACATCAAGACCAAGCGTTGGCAGAACGTGAACGTGCAACGCCGTCGTCTGTGGGTGCCAGAGCTGGGTCGTCACGTCACGCTCAAGCTCACCACGGGTGATCTGCGGTCGATCGACAAGCTTGGCCTGCTCGCCTACGCGAAGCAGCACGGCAT
The DNA here is from genome assembly GCA_023411445.1 of Pseudomonadota bacterium. Taxonomy (GTDB): domain Bacteria; phylum Myxococcota_A; class Polyangia; order Polyangiales; family Polyangiaceae; genus PMG-095. The sequence goes on along the minus strand of JAEYOT010000947.1, from coordinate 623 downwards.
CAAGCTGGCGTGAGTCGCCGCAGCAGCTCTTGCTGCTGCGCTTCGCTACGTTGATTGCGCGGCGCGCTCCACGGCTTCCACCGTGCGCGCCGCGTTGTTGCGCCTGATGCCCAGCGCGCGGTGCTCCGGCTCTGCCGGGCGAGCCGCGCTGGGCGCGATCCACAGCTCGAGCGGCGCGCCGAAGGAGTCGTACTCGATCCAGACGGGCGCGGCCGCGGGCAGCGTCGTGCCCGGCGCGACGCGCGGCACGCCGCGCAGCGTAGGCGTCGCCACCAGCGGCGCCGACAGCTCCAGCTCCTCCACGAACGCAGCTTCGGGCTGGCAATCGAATACGGCCGCCACGAACGAGCCGGTGACGTCAACAGCGCTCACGGCCACGCCGCGCGTGAGCGGTGCCTTGGCCGAGCCGGCCCAAGGCGCCTGCAGCCGAGGCTTCTGGCCGGACTCTTCGCGCTCCGCAGCCACGTCCAGTCCCTCCGGGCGAGCGAAGTCCGCCGGAGTGAGCAGTCCGCCGCTGGGAGCGCCGAACGCTCGCACGAGCGCGCGCGACACCTCGGGCTCCGATAGCGCCAGCGCGCCGACCTCGCCCACGCGCGTGAGCACGGCGGCGCGCTTCTCCGCGC
>JAEYOT010000938.1 GCA_023411445.1 Pseudomonadota bacterium | reverse complement strand
GCAGGCGACCGCGGAGCGGGGGAAGGTGGCGGCGCAGCAGCCGGCGGCGCAGCGGCAGATCCCGAGCTGGGCGTGCGCGTGGACGCGGGTGATTCCCACGCCTGCGCGGTGCGCTACGGCGCGCTCTACTGTTGGGGGCAGAATCGAGACGGTCAGCTGGGGCTGGGCGACGACACGCCTCGCAATACGCCGGCGCGCGTCGATCCGGGCGCCCTCTACCGCGCCGTCGCGACGGGCGTCGCTCACACCTGCGCGCTGCGGGTGGACGGCAGCGTGTGGTGCTTCGGCGCTAACCAATTCGGCCAGCTGGGGCAGGGGCACCTGACGCCGTCATGGTTGCCGGTCCCGATCGATCTTCCGGGCCGGGTGACGCAGTTGAGCTCCGGCTCCAACACCGCTTGCGCCGTGCTGGAGAGCGGGGAGCTATACTGTTGGGGCCGCAACTGGGAGGGCAACATCGGCCTGGGGGACACCCACCCGGGCGTGGATCGGACGCTGCCGGTGCGCTCGGGTAACGATAGCGACTGGCTGATGACGGCTACGGGCGACGGGCACACTTGCGGCGTGCGTGGGGAGGGCCTGCTCATGTGCTGGGGGCGCAACTCGGCCGCGAACCTGGGGCTGGGGCAAACCACGGATCCGCAGCGCCGCGAGGCCACCCCGGTCGGTATGGAGCGCGACTGGTACGCGGTGGCGTCCGGCCAGGACGGAAGTTGCGGCCTGCGCGGAGACGGATGGCTCTTCTGCTGGGGCGGCAACGCCTACGGCGCGCTGGGGGTCGGCGATCGGGACGCGCGCCTGTTGCCGGCGGAGGTGGACGGCAGCTTCGCTCAGATCTCGCTCGATACTTTCCATGCCTGTGGCGTGGACATGGGCGGCCGGCTCCACTGTTGGGGCCGTAACGTCGAGGGCCAGCTGGGAAGCGATGACAACGAGGATCGCTTGGAGCCGTTGCCGGTCGCTGCCGGCTTGGGGTTCCGCGAGGTCGCGGTCGGTCGCTTCTCGAGCTGCGCCGTGAGCGAGGAGGACCTCGTTTACTGTACTGGCGAAAACGGCGCGGGACAGCTCGGCACCGGCGACACGGCGCGTCGCAATCGCTTTAGCTTGGTCGCGCTGCCTTAACCATTCGCTAAGCCCGTCGCCCGCGCGGCCGGCCCTCATCGACCGGTCTGGCGTCGGCTCACGGCCCTTACCGGAGCGGGGCTCAATGCGGCATTTTCCCGCTTCCCTGGCAGAGCGAAGGCGGGCAAGCTCACCGCTTTCCATGGCCAAACGTCCGCATGTCTTGGGTGTCGTGCTCGCCGGTGGCGAGGGGAAGCGGCTCTGGCCGTTGACGCGCGATCGCGCAAAGCCTGCCGTGCCGTTCGGCGCCAACTACCGCCTGATCGACTTCGCGCTGAGCAACTTGGTGAACGGTCGCTACCTGCGCGTCGCGGTGCTCACGCAGTACAAGAGCCACTCGCTGGATCGTCACATCGCGCAGACGTGGCGCATGTCGCCATTGTTCAACAACTACGTGATGACGGTGCCGGCGCAGATGCGCCTGGGCCGGCGTTGGTTCGAAGGCTCGGCGGACGCCATCTATCAAAACCTGAACCTGATCGGTGATGAAGCGCCCGAGTACATCTGCGTGTTCGGCGCGGATCACATCTACCGCATGGATCCAGAGCAGATGGTGGAGGCGCACATCCAGTCCGGCTGCGGCGTGACCGTCGCCGCGATCCGGGTCCCGCGCGAAGAGGCGTCGCGCTTCGGCGTGATCGTGCCGGGCCAGAACGACCGCATCGCCAAATTCCAGGAAAAGCCCGCGGACGCAAAGGGCCTGCCGGATGCGCCGGACCAAGTGTACGCGTCGATGGGCAACTACGTCTTCAACACCAAGACGCTAATCGAAGCCGTGCGCGCGGACGCTGAGAACAAGGACAGCGCCCACGACATGGGCGGCAACATCATCACCGGCTTGGTGGACTCGGGCGAGGCCGCTGTCTACGACTTCGGCAAGAACCGAGTGCCAGGATCAACGGAGCGCGATCGCGGCTACTGGCGCGACGTGGGTACGCTGGACAGCTACTACGAAGCGCAGATGGACCTGATCAGCGTCCACCCGGTGTTCAACCTGTATAACGATCAGTGGCCGATCCACACGTCGATGGGCTCGCTGCCGCCCGCCAAGTTCGTGTTCGATCAGGATGGCCGCCGCGGCGCCGCGTACGACTCGATGGTGAGCGCCGGCGCGATCGTCTCGGGCGGTACCGTCCGCGGCTCCATTCTCTCGCCTGGCGTCAACGTGCACTCGTACGCCACGGTGGAAGATTCCGTGCTGCTCAACGGGGTCAACGTCGGTCGGCACGCGATCGTGCGCCGCGCCATCCTGGACAAGAACGTGCAGGTGCCGCCTGGCGCGCGCATCGGCGTGAACTTGGAGGAGGACCGCGCCAACGGCTTTACCGTCAGCGAAAACGGCGTGGTCGTGGTAGGCAAGGGGGACGTCATCCCTGCGCCTCGAACGAGCAAGCTTTGAAGATCGCACTCCTTACGCGTGAATACCCGCCGGACATCTACGGCGGAGCTGGCGTCCACGTCGAATACCTGTCCCGCGAGCTGGCGCGGCAGGTGGAGCTGGGCGTGTACTGCTTCGGCGCGGATCGTCGGGCGCCCGAGGTGAAGGGCAGCTACAAGTCCTGGGGCGCGCTCGACGGCAGCGCGCCGGAGCTGGCTGCGCTGCGAACGCTGTCGATCGACCTAGCCATGGCCAAGGACGTGGCGGGCTCCGCGCTGGTGCACACGCACACTTGGTACGCCAACTTCGGCGGTCACTTGGCCAAGCTGATGTACGGTATCCCGCACGTGATGACGTCGCACAGCTTGGAGCCGCTCAGGCCGTGGAAGGCCGAGCAGCTCGGCGGCGGCTACGCCATCTCCAGCTTCTGTGAGCGCACCGCCATTGAGGCGGCGGACGCCGTGATCGCCGTCTCCAGCGGTATGAAGCGGGACATCCTCAGGGCTTACCCCACGGTCGATCCCGCCAAGGTTCACATCATTTATAACGGCATCGATCTGGACGAATACCAGCGCGATACCGAGACGAACGTGCTCGAGCGCCTGGGCATCGATCCGTCTCAGCCGTACGCCGTGTTCGTGGGCCGCGTCACCAGGCAGAAGGGCATCGTGCACCTCTTGGAGGCCGCGCGGCACATCGATCGCAACGTGCGCATCGTGCTCTGCGCCGGTGAGCCGGATACGGAAGATCTCAAGCTCGAGGTCGAGGCGCTGGTGCGTCAAATCGAGCAGGAGCGCGGCGGCCTGCTCTGGATCCAGAAGATGATGCCGCGCCCGGAGCTGATCCAGGTGCTGTCTCACGCCAGCGTCTTCGTGTGCCCGTCCATCTACGAGCCCTTCGGCATCGTGAACTTGGAGGCGATGGCGTGTGGCGCGCCGGTCGTGGCGTCCGCCGTCGGCGGGATCCCCGAGGGGGGGGGCGACGGCACCCCCGG
>JAEYOT010000931.1 GCA_023411445.1 Pseudomonadota bacterium | reverse complement strand
CCCTTCGCACTCGGCGACCTCGGGCGTCGTGTGCGTGCTCGCTCGGTCTGTCTTCATGAGCCTCTTCGTCTTCCCCCGTTGGGCCAATAAAACACGACAGCTCGCCGGCTTGTTCCTGAGCACCGCGCCTATCTACGTGATCGGCCTGGTCTGGTACGGCGCGTCTCCCAAAACGACGGACGTCGGCTATCAGCCGAAGCAGCCCGTCCCGTACAGCCACCAGCTGCACGCCGGTCAGATGGGCATCGACTGCCGCTACTGCCACAACACCGTGGAGAGCGCCGCGCACGCCGCCATCCCGCCGACCGCGACGTGCATGAACTGCCACGACAAGGTCTGGACCAAGAGCCCGAAGCTTGCGCCGGTGCGCGACAGCTTCGCCAGCGGTCAGCCCATCGAGTGGATCAAGGTGCACGACCTGCCGGACTACGCGTACTTCAACCACAGCGCGCACGTCACGCGCGGCGTCGGCTGCGTGTCCTGCCATGGCCGCGTGGATCAGATGGAAGAGGTCTACCAGGCCCAGCCGCTCAGCATGGCTTGGTGCGTGGACTGCCATCGGGACCCCGCGCCCCACCTACGGCCCCCGTCTGAAGTCACGAACATGACGTGGAAAGCCCCCGGAGATCCCGCGGTCTACGGCAAGACGCTGCGCGAACAGAACAACATCAACCCGCCCACCGACTGCTCGACATGTCACCGATGAACAAAAAGCTCAGGGTTGTCGATTCGGAGCGGAGCGCGCAGGCGCCCGCCGTCGCCACGAAGCCGCTGTACTGGCACAGCATGGCGGAGCTGGAGCAAACGCCCGAGTTCCGCGAAGCCGTGGAGCGCGAGTTCAGCCAGCCGCTCGAGCAGCTGCCGCCGAGCTCGCCCGCGCGCCGTCGCTTCTTCGAGGTCATGGGCGCGTCCTTCGCGATGGCGGGGCTAGCCGGCTGCCGCTACCCGGAAGACAAGATCGTTCCGCTCACGCGCCGCCCGGACGGCCAGACCCCGGGCACCACTCAGCGCTTCGCGACCGCGATGGAGCTGAACGGCTACGGCGTGGGCCTGCACGCCATCAGCTACGACGGCCGCCCGATCAAGATCGAGGGCAACCCGCTGCACCCGGACAGCTTGGGCGCCGCCTCCGCTTACCATCCGGGCAGCGTGCTCGGCGTCTACGAGCCGGAGCGTAGCGACTCGGTCTCCACCAAGGCCTCCGGCAAGCGCGTGCCCAGCACCTTCGCGGAGTTCGACAAGGCCGCCAAGGAGCAGTTCAAGAAGCTGCGAGCCAGCCGCGGCGAAGGCCTGCGTGTCCTGTCGGAGCGCAGCTCTTCCCCGACCCTGCTGGGGCTGAAAGAGCGCTTCCTGCAGACCTTCCCGCTGGCGAAGTGGGTGGTGTACGAGCCGCTAGCCAGTAGCGGTCGCGCCGCCGGCACCGCGCTGGCCTTCGGCAAGCCACACCGCGTGCACTACGCGTTCGAGAGCGCCAAAGTTGTGCTGTCACTCGACGGGGATCCGATCGCGCCGTGGGACTTCCCGAGCGCCCTCGGCAACGCCCGCGCGCTGATCAAGGCGCGCGTGCCGGACAGCGGCGAGATGAGCCGCATCTACTCGATCGAGAGCGCGTTCACGCTGCTGGGCTCGGTGGGCGACCACCGCCTGGCGCTCCGCGCCGAGCAGATCAAAGCCGTCGCCGCTTACTTGGACGCCGAGATCAGCGCCAAGGCCAGCCCGCTGCCCGAGCAGGGCGCAGGTCAGCCCAAGCCGGCCGCTGAGTTCTTGAACGACGCCAAGGTGAGCAAGTTCCTCGGCGCCGTGGTCAAGGATCTGCTCGCCAACATCGGCAAGAGCGTGGTGGTGGCCGGGCTGCACCAGCCGGCCGAGGTTCACGCGCTGGTGGAGCGGCTCAACGTGCTGCTCGGCAACGCCGGTCGCACGGTGTTTTATACCGAGGACACGGAAGACGCCGTCACGTCGGATGTGGAAGCGCTGAAGGCGCTGACCGAAGAGATGGCAGGCTCCCGCGTGGAGACGCTGCTCATCTTGGGCGGAAACCCGGCCTACGACGCCCCCAGCGACGTGGCCTTCGGCGCGGCGCTCGAGAAGGTGGCGTTCAGCGTGCGCCTCGGCCTGTACGAGGACGAGACGTCGCAGGGCGCGACCTGGCACGTGCCGGCCGCGCACTATCTGGAGAGCTGGGGCGACGCCCGCGCCTACGACGGCACCGTCAGCATCGTGCAGCCGCTGATCGCGCCGATCTTCGGAGGGCGCTCCAGCATCGAGCTCATCGCGCGCCTGCTGGGCGACGAGAGCCGCGCGCTTGATCTGGTGAAGGCGCAGCACAAGGAGGCGCTGGGCGACGACCGCCGCTTCCGCAAGGCCGTCCACGACGGCGTGCTGGACGGCTCCGCCTTCGAGCGCGTGGTGCCCAAGCTCACCGCGATCGCCCCGATCAAGCTGAGCGAGCGTGAGACGCAGGCTTCGGTCGACAACGGCCAGCTGGAGCTGCGCTTCGCGCCGTGCCCGAAGGTGTACGACGGACGCTTCGGCAACAACGCCTGGCTGCAGGAGCTACCGGAGGTGTTCTCGCGCCTGGCTTGGGACAACGCTGCGTTCGTCAGCGTCGCCACCGCCAAGGCGCTCGGCGTGCAGGATGGCGATGTGCTCACGCTCACGGTGGATGGCCGCAGCGTCAGCGTGCCGTGCCAGGTCGCGCCAGGCAGCGCGGACGGCTCGATCAAGATCGCCCTCGGCTACGGTCGCACTCACGCCGGTCGCGTCGGCGGCAAGCTGGGGACGGACGTCGCCCCAGTCGGCGGCAACGCCTACAAGGTCAGGAGCAGCGCCGCGCCGTTCTTCACCGGCGGTTGCAGCGTGTCCAGCGCGGGCCCCGGCCGGCGCCTGGCCAACACGCAAGACAACTACACGATGGATCCCATCGGCGTGCAGGGCATCGCGGAGCGCCTGCCGCAGCTGGTGCGCGAGTCTAGGCTCGAGGATTTCAAGAAAGAGCCGGACTTCGCCCACCACCTCGTGCACCAACCGCACCACTTGAACCTGTGGGTCGATCCCGTCTCGTACGAGGGCCACAAGTGGGGCATGGCCATCGACCTCAACAAGTGCATCGGCTGCAGCGCGTGCGTCACCGCCTGCCAAGCCGAGAACAACGTCCCGGTCGTCGGCCAAGAGAACGTGGCCATGGGCCGCGAGATGCTGTGGCTGCGTATCGACCGCTACTACAAGGGCGACGCAGACGCGCCTGAGGTTCGCTTCCAGCCGATGCCCTGCCAGCAGTGCGAGAACGCGCCGTGCGAGCAGGTTTGCCCGGTCGGCGCGACCATGCACAGCCACGAAGGGCTGAACGACATGGTCTACAACCGCTGCATCGGCACGCGCTACTGCTCGAACAACTGCCCCTACAAGGTGCGGCGCTTCAACTACTTCAACTACAACCTGGACGTCATCGGCATCACTCCGTACACGCCGACGGACGACCCGAAGATGAAGCTGAAGAGCATGGTCTTCAATCCGGAGGTCAGCGTGCGCTCGCGCGGCGTGATGGAGAAGTGCACGTTCTGCGTGCAGCGCATCCAGAACGCGAAGATCCCGGCGAAGAACGCCAAGCGCGCCCTGCAAGACGGCGAGATCAAGACCGCCTGCCAGGAGACGTGCCCCACCGACGCCATCGTGTTCGGTGACTTGAACGACAAGAAGAGCAAGGCCGCCAGCCTGCACAAGCTGGACCGCGCTTACGAGCTGCTCGGCGAGTTCCAGAACCGACCGCGCGTGCGCTACCTGGCTCGCATCACGAACCCGAATCCGGAGCTTGCCTGATTATGGCCGCTGCCAGCGACTTCAACCCGTTCCAGGCGCCACCCAAGGGCGACAACACCTTCGCGCAGATCACGGACAACGTGACGCGCATCATGGAGGCGCCCAAGCCGCCCAAGGCTTGGTACATCGCCTTCGCCCTCGCCCTGGGCATGCTCACCATGTTCCTGGGCAGCATCACCTGGGCCGCGTGGACCGGTATCGGCGTGTGGGGCAACATGATGCCCGTCGCCTGGGCCTTCCCGATCGTGAACTTCGTGTTCTGGATCGGTATCGGTCACGCCGGCACGCTGATCAGCGCCGTCTTGTTCCTCTTCCGCCAGAACTGGCGCACGGCGATCAACCGCTTCGCGGAGGCCATGACCATCTTCGCGGTGGTGTGCGCCGGCATCTTCCCAGGCGTGCACATCGGTCGCCCCTGGCTGCCGTACTACATGATGC
>JAEYOT010000925.1 GCA_023411445.1 Pseudomonadota bacterium | reverse complement strand
GCTTCGGGCTTGGCGAAGCGACGCCGCTGCCGGGTTACGGCACGGACACGCTTGAGGCCGCCGCGCAGGCGCTCGAGCGCGTGGACGCGGCCGAGCTCGAGCGTCACCTCGATGGGCCGTGCGTGTTTGCGGCTTTGACCGCGGTGAGCCAGCTGGTGCCGCCGACCGTGCCCTCCGCGCGCATGGCGCTGGAGACGGCTGCGCTCGATTGGCTCGCGCGCCGCGAGCAAGTGCCGGCACCCACGCTGCTGGGCGCACGCGCCGGGGCGAGCGTGGAGCTTTCATTCTTGGCCGGCACGGCGGACGACCCCGAGCTCTTGCCGCGCGTGCAAGCGGCGCGGGCCGAGGGCTACCGCTGCTTCAAGCTGAAGCTCGGCGCTCCTCAGCGCTTGGCCGAGGAGACGAACGGCATCCTCCGGTTACGCCAAGCGCTCGGCCCCGCGCCGCGGCTACGGCTCGACGCCAACGGCGCCTTGACCTGCGAGCAAACGGCGCAAGCCTGGGCTTGCCTCCGCGACGCTGGCGTCGAGCTGTTCGAAGAGCCAGGCGCGCTGCCGCCGGACCTGCGCGGCGTCCTGCCCCTTGCGCTCGACGAGTCGCTGCAAGGCCTGAGCGAGAATGATGTCGAAGCGCGCCTCGTTGCCGAGCGACCCGCCGCGCTGGTGCTCAAGCCCACCGCCCTCGGCGGCTTGATGCATTGCCACGGCCTCGCCCGGCGTGCGCGCGAGGCGGGCGTCGCCGCCGTGCTGTCGCATTGCTTCGAGGGAGAGCTGGCCTGGCGAGCCACCATGAGCCTGGCGCTGGCGCTGGACGGCTCGCTCGCGCACGGACTCGGTCCCTACGCCGGCTTGCGCGCTCCGGCGCTCACGAAGGGCCGCATCGCCACCTGGTCGGAGCCTGGGCTCGGCGTGTACGGAGAGCTCGAGTGACCGGCGCGTTCGACGTGTTCGCGGCCGCACGTGAGGCGCCGAATCGCACCGCGTTCATCACCGACGAACGTTCGTTCACGTTCGAGCAAGCCGCGTGCGAAGCCGCTCCCCGCGCTGCTGCGCTGCTGCGAGCACGGCCCCGTGCGCTCGCGCTCGAGGCCAAAGCCGACGCGGACCGCCTGCTCTGGCTGTACGCCGCTTTCGCTACCGGCACGCCGGTGCTGCCGCTGCACGAGAAAGCCAGCCAGCCCGAGCGTGAGCACGCCATGTCGCGCGTCGGCGCCAGCCTGGCCCCCGCCTTCGACGCCCGCGACGGCGTGCCCTCCGAGCTCCCGCCAGTTGCGGACCGGGCGCCGCTCGTCTTCCTGTCGACCTCTGGCTCCACCGGAACGCCGCGGCTGGTGGAGCTGAGCCGCGCGGCAGTGCTCGCGTCGGCGCGCGCTTCGGCGCAGAACTTGGGCTGGCTGCCGCACGATCGCTGGCTGCTCTGCTTGCCGCTCGCGCACACGGGCGGCTTGTCGGTGGTCACGCGCTGCCTCGAAGCGCGCAGCGCGCTGGTGCTGTTCGACCCGGGTCCGGAAGGCATGCTCGCCGCGGCGCCGCGCCTGGCGCACGCGCTCGAGCACGCCACGTTGGTGTCGATGGTGCCCACGGTGCTGGAGCGCTTGCTGGATGGTGGCTTTACGCCGAGCCCGTCGCTGCGCGCGGCCCTCGTCGGAGGCGCTGGCTGCTCACCGGCGCTGGCGGAGCGGGCACACCGAGCGCGCGTGCCCCTGCTCACCAGCTACGGCTTGACCGAAACGGCTTCGCAAGTGGTCACGCGCCGTTACGCCGAGCGCTTCGAGCCGCTCCGCGTGCAAAACCGTGCGGTCAGCTCCGGACACCCGCTACCCGGCGTCAGCCTACGGCTCGACGAGCGCGGCTTGGTGCAGCTCCGCTCGCCAAGCTTGCTCACCTGTTACGTGGACGAAGCCGCCCCGCTCGATGCTGACGGCTGGCTCACCACGACCGATCGCGCCGAGCTGGGACCGAACGGCGAGCTGTACGTGCTGGGCCGAAGTGACGACGTCATCGTCACCGGTGGTGAGAACGTCGACCCGCGCGAAGTGGAGGCAGCCTTGCTCACGCTGCCAGGAGTGAGCGCCGCCTGCGTGGTGGGAACACCCTCGGCCGAGTTTGGCGCCGTGGTGAGCGCGCTGCTCGTCACGAGCGACACGGCGCTCGCCGAGCCGCGAAGGCTCGCCGAGGGGCTGCGTGATCGCCTGGCTCGTCACAAGCACCCGCGCCGAGCGCGCATCGTGCAGCATCTGCCGCTGACGCCAGCGGGTAAGCTCGATCGCCGCGCCGCCGAGCGCCTGCTCGCGGCTCCTGAGGCTGAGCCGACGGGCGCTTCGCTCAAGAGCTAGCCGGCTGGCTACCGGCCTCGAGCGTCAGCAGGGCGGCCCGCAGGGGCTCCGGCATCGGGCGACGCTTGAACGTCGCGCAGTCCACGAAGGTGTGCACTACCTGCCCTACCACGCACAGCTCCCCAGCTGGCACCCGCACCACGCGGTAGCCCAAGGTGACCTCCGTCTCGGCGACGTGCGCGCGGCTGATCTGCACCTCGACGTCATCGCCGAAGCGCAGCGGCTTGAAATAGTCCGCCTCGGCGTGTCGCACGGGCGCGATCCACTCGCCTTCGCGCACGACCGTCGCAAGCGGACAGCCCGCGCAAGCCAAGAACGCGCCGTACGCGTCGTGGAACATCTCCAGGACACGCGGGTAGAAAATTATGCCAGCAGCGTCTATGTCCTGAAAACGAACGGGACGCGCGTCGATGAAGGCGGTCGGGCTGGAGCGCTTGAGCTCTTCTCGGTCGAAACGATGCATCGGAGCGCTTCAGCATATCCGCGTCAGCGTCGAAATCTGACTGATTTGACCTCTTACCGGCACTGCTCAGCGCGAGCTTTCAGGCCAAAAGTCGTTGGAAGAAAACGCCTTGTTGGCCACATTTCATCCTTTACGAACGCAGCCCCTTTGTTGTTACGTCCGGGCGCCGGCCGCAGGCGCCGTCCCCCCGTGGGTCCGTCGGCTCGCCTGACTGCAGGCTGAGAGCCAGAGTAAGGTCGAGGTTCCCGAGTGCAAGAGCGACACTATCCCGATTCGCAACCCCCAGGCCGACCACTCCCGCGCAAGCTCGCCGCCCTCGGCGCGGCCCTCGCCACCGCCGCCCTCGCCCTGCTGGCCAGCGGTTGCCCCGAGGCCGCAGACCTGGAAAACGCCGATGACTACGCGGCTCCGATCAACGGCACCGCCGGCAGCATGAGCAACCCCATGGGCGATCCGTGCGAGACACCGTGCGTCACGGAGATCTTTACCGGAGCCGTGTGCGCGACGTGTCACCAATCCGGGCTGAGCAATGCCGGGCTGGACTTGAAGAGCCCCGGCGTTACGGCGCGCTTGAAGGACGTCGCCGCCACTCATGGGGATATCGGTGGCATGCCCGCCTGCCCCAGCGGCGACAAGCTCGTCGACACCGCGAAGCCCGCGGACAGCTGGTTGTGGAAGAAGGTCACGATGCAACAAGGCGCGTGTGGCGATCCCATGCCGCAAAGTGGTGCCTTCCCCATGGAGGCGGTCACGTGCGTGAAGACGTACGTCGAATGTGTGGCCGGTAAGCCGATCGACGCCGCGGGGGGCACCTGATGAGCCTCGGACGCCTGGTTCGTACGACGCTCCTGCTCAGTACCGTAGTCGCCGCAGCGGCCGCCCCGCAGGCAGTCTTCATCTCCGATGCCCACGCAGCCTCCGCAAAGCGACGCGTGGCTGTCGGCGCTTTCCATGGCCGGAAGGCCGCCGAGGTGCGCTCGGAGTTCATCACGGCGCTGAAGGGTGACGGCAGCTACGACGTCACGGACGCCGAAGACGTGAAGAGCACCAAGGCCCAGGCGCTGATGGATGCCGCCAAGGGCCTGGACGTGCAGGTCATCATCACGGGCAGGGTGTCGTGGGGCTACGGCCTCACGCTCAAGGTGTATAGCGGCGCCGACGGCAAAGTGTTGGACGAAGCGAGCCTCAAGGGCGGGACCCTCGACAAGCTGAAGGCCAACATCGACAAGTCGGGCGTGTCTAGCGTGGCCGCGGCGATTGCCGAGGTGCCGGTAGAGGAGCCTCCGCCGGAGGAACCGCCGGCGGAAGAGACGCCCACCGAGGAAGAGAGCGAAGAAGCGTCGGAAGAAGGCGCGAGCGACGGCCCGCGCGGCCCGTCACCGCTGGACCTGACCGCAGGTCTTCGCCCGATGCACCGCACCTTCGAGTTCAAGAACACGCTCGCCGACAAGCGGCCCAACCAGGGCTTTCGTCCGCTACGCCGCTACGAGCTCCCGCTCGGCCCCGTGGTGTTCGTGGATCTCAACTGGTACCCAGGCTCGCATTTCGCGAGCGGCGCGGCGGAGCTCATCGGCCTGAGCGCAGGCTTCGAGAAGGGCTTCGCGACCGAGTCCGTCTTTGCCGAAGGAACCGCTCAGGAGCAGGTGCTGAAGACCGACGAGATGCAGTGGTATCTCGGTCCCAAGTTTCGCCTGCCGTTCGGTGAGCAGCGCCTGGCCGCCTCCGCGGTGTTCGGCCAGCACTCGTTCACGCTGAAGGGCGACGAGGCCGTCTCGCTCGTCCCGGACGTGAAGTACACGTTCGTGCGCGCCATGCTGGAGGGCGACTTCCGCATTGGGGAGCTGGTGGCAGGTGCCCGTATCGGCAAGCGCTTCGTGTTCGGCACGGGGGACATCGAGAAGGCGTGGTTCCCGAACGCCAAGGCAAGCTCGCTGGAGGCGGGAGTGACCGTGGGCTACCGCCTGGCAAGCTCGCTGGACCTCGTGCTCGGCTTCGATTGGCTCCGCTATGCGTTCGACTTCAACCCCGTGGCGCAGCCGCCGATGGGCTTCGAGTCGTTCGTCGCTGGCGGTGCGGTGGACCAATACCTCACCGGCCACATCGCGTTCCGCTTCCACCTCCCCGGCAGCACCGTGAGCGCTGCCGCGAGCGCTAGCTCTCAGGCCTCCGAGAGCAGCGAGAGCGACAGCAGCGAGAGCGACAGCGGCGACGAAGAGTAGCGGGCCGGCTTGCAGCGAGCCGAAACGCGCTATGCTTCGAGGCGATGACGTCTCGCGCTTCGTTGCTGCTCGCGCTGCTGGCTCTCACCGCTTGTAGCAAGACTCGGGAGCCGACCGAGCCGGAGCCCAGCTCGGCTCCGCCCGTCGCTTCTGCGACGAACGCTGGCAGCCAGCAGTACGGCGCGCCCCTCGGCCAAAGCCCCGTCGCGACTCTGGCGGACGTGCTCAAGGCACCCGAGAAGTTCGCGGACAAGACGGTGACGGTCGAAGGCGACGTGCGCAGCGCCTGTACGAAGAAGGGGTGCTGGATGGAGCTGTCCGACGGTAAGGATCCAGCGGCGCCAGGCTGTCGTGTCACCTTCAAGGACTACGGCTTCTTCGTCCCGACGGACTCGGCCGGCTCGCGCGCCCGCGTGGAAGCCAAGGTCGAGAGCAAGCTGATCAAGCCGAGCATGGTCACTCACCTGGAGGAGGAGGGCGCCACGTTCGCCGCCAAGGAGCCGGACGGCTCGGCGCACGAGGTCCGCTTGGTCGCCACCGGTGTGCAAATGTGGCGCTGAGCGACCGGGGGCTCGGGCCCGCGCTTGCCCGTTAATTCACCGCGCTCGGACGGATATGCTAGGCACTTAGCGATGCGCTTTTTCGCGGCAATTGCGCTGTGCTGCTCCCTCCTGCTCGCGGCCGGCGCGGCCGAAGCCAAGGAGCACGTCGTCGCGGACGGGCAAACGCTCGGCAAGATCGCCAAGCGCTACCAGATCAGCATCGCCGAGCTGTGTAGCGCCAACGGCATCACGCGGCGCACGAAGATCAAGCCAGGCATGCGCCTCACCATCCCGGAGCGCGACGCGGAGACGGGGCACGCCTCGTACCGCCCCGAAGACGACGGGCCCAAGAGCGCGCCGCGCGGCAAGTCGTCGAGCGCCGAGCGCGAGGATCCGGACGACCGCTCCGTCGGCGGTGGTCTCCGTCAGATTGACCTACCTGGCGCTGCGCCGGCCTACTACTTCGAGCCGCAAGGCAAGGGCCGGCTGGGCCTCCGCCCCGTGCTCGTCTACCTGCACGGCCGTGGGGGCAACCCGCAGGCGGATTGCCGTCGCTGGGCGCCGATCGCGCGCCGCTACGGCTGGCTGGTGTGTCCGAGCGGCCCGGTGCCCTACAGTAGCGGTCGCGCTTGGGACAACAACTGGCTGAGCGCCCACCACTCGACGATGGCTGCCATCCAAGCGCTGCGCAACAAGTACGGCCGCCGCGTGCAGCTGTGGGGCAACACGCTGATCGGCTTCTCAGAGGGCGCCTTCGCGGCCATGAACGTCGGCGTGCGCGAGCCGCGCACCTTCAACCGCTGGCTGATCCTCGCCGCCAACTCCAGCTACTGGGGCGGCCCTGGGCTCGAAGCCTTGGGCTCAGCCAAGAACCGCGTGCGACGCGTGTACCTCATCACCGGCGAGCACGACGGCGTGCTCGAAGGCACGCAAGAGGTCCAGCAGTGGTTGCAGAAAGCGGGCGTGCCGACGCGCGTGAAGACGCCCGGCGACATGGGCCACGAAGTGCCGCTCGAGAAGAAGACGGAGCTCTACCGCTCCGCGCTGGCTTGGCTGGACGCGGGCTGAGCGCCGCGCTCAGTGGTAAGCGGGAGCCTGATTGACCGGCTTACCGGTGCGATCGTGCTCTTCCACCAAGTAGCGCGCCGTGACCTCGCAGCCGGTGCAGGCCGGGAACTGCGACTTGTGCTGACACACGATGATGGTCGCCGAGGGCGGCACGGCGCCAAACTCGCTCGGGTCGATATGACGACCGCAGGCGATGCAGTGAATGTGCGTGTGGTCGTGCGGCTTGGGGCCACCTCCGCCGGCGGCCTTCCTCTCGCGCTTGGTCAGACGTTTCTCTCGCTTCATCTCGGGACCGCCGTCTATCACAGCTCGGCGAGGAGCGCTCGCGCCGCTTCGTGCTCAGGATTCTCCGCGAGCGCTTTGGTGGCGAGCACCTTGGCTTTGCGCGGATCCCCTGCCTTCCTCGCCAGCGCGGCCAGGTAGTAGTTGGCGTCCGCCTTCATCTCGGAGGTGGCCCCGTCGGTGGAGCCTGGCTCGGGCGCCCTCATGATGGCGATGCCGCGGAAGGCCTTCTGGGCGATCTCGTCCTCGTCAATCTCGAGCGCCTGCGTCCCGAGCTGCATGGCAAGCTTGCCGTTCTTCGGATCCAGCTCGAAGGCGCGAGTGAGCGCGACCAGCGCGTCCGACAAGAAGCCGTCTTGCAGGTGCAGCTCGGCGATGGCTTGAAACACCTGCCCTAGCGCCTTGATGCGCCGGCCCTTGTTGGCTTCGGTCACCGAGGTGAGCAGGGCCAGCGCGTCCTCGTTGCGCTGTGCGGCGCCGTACGCGCGAGACAGCAGCACCACCGCGTCGATGTTGTCCGGATCCTGCTCGCGCACCATCTCCAAGATGCGCACCGCCGCGTCGGCTTGGCCGTCGGTCGCGAGCAGCAGCTCCCCGGCGCGCAGCAGCAGGCGCTTCTGCTCGCCGGCGTCCTTGGCGTTCTGCGCATCCTCGAGCAGTAGCTCCGACAGCTCTCGCACGGCGCCGATGGCTTGGTACACGTTGGCCAGGCGCAGCCGCACGTCCGGGCGGCGCCGATCCACGCTCAGGGCGCGCTCGAGCCCAGCCCGCGCGTCCTCAGGGCGCCCGAGCTGCTCGCAGGCGTCCGCCAAGCGCATGGCGTCGTGCACTAGGTCGTCTCCGCTCTCAGCCTCGACCAAGCGCGACAGCGTCTCCAACGCGTGCTCGGCGTTACCGGTACGCGACGACAGATCCGCCAAGCGTCGCAACGCCTCCACGT
>JAEYOT010000919.1 GCA_023411445.1 Pseudomonadota bacterium | reverse complement strand
GACTACGGCAAGCGCGTCGGCGCGCGCGTGGTGGTGCGCGGCCTGCGCGCCGGTACGGACTTCGAATATGAGCTGCAGATCGCGCACGCCAACGCGGATCTGCGGCCGGAGATCGACACCGTATTTTTGCCCACCCGCACCAACTACGGCTTCATCAGCGCTTCTTTGGTGCGCGAGATCGCGAGCCATGGCGGCGACGTGAGCCGCTACGCGCCCGAAGCCGTGTGCCTGGCCCTGCGCGAGAAGTTCGGCAAATAGCCGCAGCGCGCGCTTCGGTTGCTCAGCCTTCGGGATCGACGTAGTCGACCTCGACGCCGCGCGGCGTGCGGAAGCGCGTCACGCCGCGCTCGGCGTCCCGCGCGAGCACGTAGCTCGGGCCGTGCGGCACCTTGCCGAAGCCGCCCGGCGTGTCGACGATCAGCTTCGGGAGCGCGATGCCGCTCAGCCGGCCCTGCAGCTGCTCCATGATCTCTACGCCGCGCGACAGCGGCGTGCGCAGGTGCGAGCTGCCCCGCACGGGATCCATCTGCAAGAGGTAGTAGGGCCGCACGCGCTCGCGCACTAGGCCGCGAAACAGGGCCTTCAGCGTCTCCGCGTCGTCGTTGACGCCGCGCAGCAGCACGCACTGGTTCATCACCGGAAAGCCCGCGTCCGCCAGGCGCCGGCAGGCAGCGCGCGAGGCCTCCGACAGCTCCTTGGGGTGATTGAAGTGGGTCATCACCCACAGCGGGTGCAGCGGCTTGAGCGCGTCCAGCAGCTCCTGATTGATGCGGGTCGGCAGCACCACCGGCACGCGCGTAGCCAGCCGAATCGTCTCGATGCTCGGGATAGAGCGCAGCTGGGTGAGCAACGCCACCAGCCGCGAGGTGGTCATGGCCAGCGGGTCCCCGCCGCTCACGATCACGTCGCGCACCTCCGGGTGCTGGCGCAGGTAAGCGAAGGCGGGCGCGAGCTTGTCCAGCGAGCGCGGGCCGCCGCCGTTGCCGACCAGGCGACTGCGCGTGCAAAACCGACAATAGACGGCGCAGCGGTCGGTCGCGAGCAGCAGCGCTCGGTCCGGGTAGCGCTGGATCAGCTCGGGCGCGACCTCGTGCGCTTCCTCGCCCAGCGGATCTCGCAGATCTCCGCGGGCTTCGACGGCCTCCTCCGCGCGCGGCACGATCTGGCGGCGGATGGGGCAGGTGGGATCGCGCCGATCGGCCAGGCTCGCGTAGTACGGCGTGACCGAGATGGGGAAGCCTTGGGCCTCGGCGCGGCGCGCGCCTTCGCGCTCCGAGGGCGTAAGCTCGAAGTGCCGCTCCAGATCCGCGAGCGAGCGCAGCGAAGCGCGCAGCTCCGCTTGCCAGTTGGCTCCCTCCGTAGACGACAACAGCGGCAGCTGCGTCACGGCGTGGCCGGAGCCTTGGTCGAGGGCAGCGCGATCTTGGCCAGCTGCTGCTCGTCGATGGTGACGGGATACTTCTTGGCGAGCTCGGCCATCAGCTCCGCCTCGCGCGCGCGAAGGCGTTCCTGCACCAGCGCGACGCGGATCGCCCGCTCAGCGTCCGCGAAGGTGCGGTCGCGCGCGTCGGTCTTCCCGGTCATGCGTACGACGTGAAAGCTCTTGCCGACCGGCACCACGCGCTCGAGCACGCCGCCCACCTGCTCGATCTCGAACACGGCGGCGCGCAGCGGCTCCGGCACGGCCGGGTTGTCACCGCGCGGGTGGCCGGGCGGCCCCACGATGCCGAGATCTCCAGCCAGCTCCGGCGGCATGGAGACGGAGGGCTTGGTCTTGGCGTCGCGCGACTTTTCCGCGACCAACTTGCCCCACTCCGTCGGGCTGGCGGTGCGCGCCTTCTCCAGCACCGCCTTCGCCTCCGCCTCGCTGCCGAGCGCGATGTGCGCGACGCGGCGCCGCTCGGGCTCGCGGAAATCCTCTCGGTGCGCCTCGTAGTAGCGACGCGCGTCAGCCTCGGAGATCTCGCTCGGGGCGGCGCCTTCACTGCGCACGGCGGTGAGCAGCTCGTCGCGCAGCATTTGTCGGACGCGCTCTTCGGTCTCCGGCTGCTTGTCCAAGCCGCGGCGGCGCGCCTCGGCGGCGAGCAGCTCCAGATCGATCAGCTCCTCTAGCAGCTGCTTGCGCCGATCGGCCGACTGGTAACGCAGTCGCTCGAACGGATCCATCCGCTCCAGCGTGGCGGCGTAGTCGCCCAGCGTGATCTCGCGGTCTCCCACCTTGGCCAGCACGCGCTTGGCCAGCTCCGGCGTGATACCGGCGCGCGCGGAGCTAGCGGAGGCGCTCGGCGCGCCGCCCGTAGGCTTCGGCTTGCTATTGCAGCCGAGCGCGAGCAGCGCCGCGACCAGCCAGGCGTGCCTGCGCGGCGTGGCGAGGAGCGACATTGCGCTCGGAATTACTACGCCGCCTGGTCTCGCGCCAGAAGCGGTTGCGAAAACTGAGCGCCGGAGCTACGCCTGCTCCCCGTGGAGAACCAAGCAGGCCCCGGGTCCCTTCGCTACAAGCGCGTCATCCTCAAGCTGTCGGGCGAAGCCCTGAGCGGTAAGGAGGGCGGCTCCGGCATCGACACCATCATGCTGAAGGAGACCGCGATGGAGCTGGCGGAGGTGCACGCCACCGGTGTGCAGCTGGGCCTGGTGGTGGGCGGCGGCAACATCTTCCGCGGCCTGCGCGGCGCCAGCGAAGGCATGGATCGCGCGCAGAGCGACTACATGGGCATGCTGGCCACCGTGATCAACTCGCTGGCGCTGCAGGACGCGCTGGAGCGCTCCGGCGTGCCGACGCGCGTCATGACCGCGATCGAGATCAAGCAGCTGGCCGAGCCGTACATCCGCCGCCGCGCGATCCGGCACATGGATCGCGGGCACGCCGTGATCTTCGCCGCCGGCACCGGCAACCCCTATTTTTCGACCGACACCGCCGCTGCGCTCCGGGCCATGGAGGTCCGCGCCGACGCGCTGCTCAAGGCCACCAAGGTGGACGGCATCTACGACCGCGACCCGCGCCGGCACCCAGACGCCAAGATGCTCGAACAGGTGACGTACGATCGCTTCTTGGCGGATCACCTGGGCGTGATGGACTCGACCGCGGTCGCGCTGTGCCGTGAGCACAGCCTCACCATCCGCGTGTTCAAGATGGCGCGCGGCAACATCCGCCGTGTGTGCCTGGGTGAGCCGGGCGGCACGACCGTCAGCGGTTCCTAGGCGCGGACAGCGCTGGCCAGACGCCGACCCCGCCGAAGCAATCGACGGGGCCCGCCTGTTCCCAGAAATTTCCTTCCTGCCCGCAGCTGCCGCGGAGCGGCGGTAACGCTCGCGTCCGCCGGGCGGAAAATCCACTCGCGCTTCCGGCGTGCGGCCACAAACCGGCTAAGCTCCCCGGCGTCATGTGGCAGTCGCTCCCCGAGTTCGGCACCGGCGTCATCTACGCCATTCTCGTCGCCGCCGCGTACACCTTCGCGGTGTCGCTGGCGGCAGGTCGCGGGCGGCCGCGCTTGCTCAGCGCCGCGCGCTTGGGCGCCTACGCCACGAGCGGGCTGGTGCTGCTCGGCGTGCTGCTCCTGGCCTACGCGTTTCTGACGCACGATTTCCGGATTCGCTACGTGTCGCGCTACAGCGACCGCTCGATGAGCACGACCTACCTGCTCACGTCGCTGTGGGGCGGGCAAGACGGGTCGCTCTTGTGGTGGTCGCTCTTGCTGTCGGTCTACACGGCGGCGGCGGTGGCCTGGCTCAAGGGGCGCTACCGCGAGCTCCAGCCGTTCGTCATCGCCACCATGATGACCATCGTCGGCTTCTTCGCGATCCTGATGCTGTTCAGCGCGAACCCGTTCGAGACGAACATCGCTGGCGCGCGGCCCGATGGCGAGGGCTTGAACCCGCTGCTGCAGAACTACTGGATGATCATCCACCCGCCGGCGCTCTACACCGGCTTCGTGGGCTGCTCGGTGCCGTTCGCTTTCTGCGTCGCAGCGCTCGTCACCGGCAGGCTGGACAACGAGTGGATCATCGCCACCCGCAAGTGGATGCTGTTCGCCTTCTTGTTCCTGTCGGTCGGCAACATCTTGGGCATGATGTGGGCCTACGTGGAGCTCGGCTGGGGCGGTTACTGGGCCTGGGATCCGGTGGAGAACGCGGCCTGTTTGCCCTGGTTTACGGCCGCCGCCTACGTGCACTCCACGATGATCCAAGAGCGCCGCAACATGCTCAAGGTGTGGAACGTCTTTTTGATCTGCTTGACGTTCTTCCTCACCATCTTCGGCACCTTCCTCACGCGCTCCGGCATCATCGCTAGCGTTCACAGCTTCGCGCAGAGCGACATCGGCAAGTACTTCGTCTGGTTCATGGGCATCATCGCCGCTACCTCGATCGGCCTGACCGTGTGGCGCCTGCCCAAGCTACGCGCCAAGGCGGAGATTGAGACCGTCGCCAGCCGCGAGGCCATGTTCGTGGTCAACAACTGGGCCTTGCTGGGCGCCATGACCTTCATCCTGGTCGCCACCATGTTCCCCAAGCTATCCGAGCTGTGGGGGGAGACGGTCACGGTGGGCCCGCCTTTCTTCAACCGCTGGCTAGCGCCCATCGGCCTCACCATCTTCGCGCTGATGGGGCTGGCGCCCTTGTTCGGCTGGCGCAAGACCAGCGAGGGCTCGCTCAAGCAAGCCTTCAAGTGGCCGCTGATCGCGCTGGTGGGCGGCGGAGCGCTCCACCTCGCGCTCGGCGGCAGCATCGGCTACCCGGCGATCGTGCCGCGCGATCAGTTCTACCCGGGCGCGGCGGGCGTCGTGCTGCAGAAGATCGGCTCGCTCGCGCCGTTGATCACGGTGGCGCTCGCCTTCTTCAACATCGCCGTCATCGTGCAGGAGTTTCAGCGCGGCGTGAGCGCCCGGCGCCGCTCGGCCGACAAGCGCGGCGAGCCGGAAAGCGTGCTGGCAGCGCTGGTCAACCTGGTCGGTAAGAACCGCCGACGCTACGGCGGCTACATCGTGCACCTGGGCATCGTGGCCATGTTCATCGGCTTCGTCGGCTCGGCTTGGACGCTGGAGCGCGAGGCCTCGATGGTGCCGGGTCAAACCCACCAAATCGGTAACTTCGACATCAAGTATTTGGGCACGCGCATGTGCCCGGGCAACCCGAAGTGCAGCCCGGAGGAGCAGGCGGATCTGAACAAGCGCATGCTGTTCGCGGACTTCGAGGTCAGCCGTGACGGCAAGGCGCTCGGCACCATCCACCCGGCCAAGTTCTTCTTCGCGAAGAGCCCGGACGGCCCCACCACCGAAGTGAGCCTGCTGCGCTCCTTGCGGGAAGATCTGTACACCGTCATCGGCACGGTGGATCCGCAGAGCAAGCGCGGCACCTTCCGCTTCCACGTGAACCCACTGGTGCAGTGGATTTGGATCGGCGGCATCATCCTGGTGCTGGGCGCGACCATCTCGCTCTGGCCCGAGGTCTCGTTTGGAGAGCTGGGCGCTTGGTCGTACGTGCGGGCCGGCGCGGGCGTGGCGGCTGGCACGGCCTTGTCACTCTGGCTCGCCATGTCGCCCAGCTACGCCTACGCCAGCGTGAAGCCGCAGGCCCAAGCGCCACCCGAGGCCGCGCTGCCCAGTATCCCGCTCGAGCGCCAGCTACCACCGCTCGGCGCCGCGCTGGCAGGTTTGGGCGTCGGAGCGGTATTCGCCGCTCGTCGGACCCGCGCAGATGGTGTTAGAGACGGCGAGCCGCGTGTCTGACGAAGCAAAAGCCGAAGCGCTCGAGACCGAGGAGCCCGCCACCGAGGCCGCGCCGCCGCGTGAAGGCGCGAGCGACGCGGAGCTGATCCCGCCGCGCGTGCTCGCGCTGCTGCGCAAGGGGCTACCAGCGCTGTGGCTACTGGCGGTGATCGCGGCCGGCGTGGTCTCGGGCATCGAGCTCGCCTTTCTGATCGCGGCGGCCGGCGTGGTCGTGCTGGTGATCGTCCTGATGTGGACGAGCGTTCAGAGCCTGACCGGCAGCGCTTCGCTCGGCTTCGAAGAGGCGCTGGGCATGGGCGCCCCTTCCAAGGTCGAGGAGCAGAAGCGCTCGGTGCTGCGCGCCTTGAAGGATCTCGAGTTCGAGCGCAGCGTCGGTAAGATCTCGGCGGAGGACTACAGTGAGCTTTCCGCGAAGTACCGCGCGGAGGCCAAGCGCCTGATGCAAACGCTCGACGACTCGCAGGGTCCGGCGCGCGCTCAGGTGGAAGCTCTGCTGGCCAAGCGCCTACGCCGCGAAGGCCTGGCCGACGTGGTGGAAGCCAAGCTTAACGCCGAGCCCGCGGTGAAGGGCGACGAGCCCGCGGCACCCAGCTCGGAGAACGCGCCCGCTGACGCGCCGGAAGCGCCCAGCGCTGAGAGCTCAGAGCAGACGGAACAACCCCGCAAGGAATCGGAGGACGCGTCGTGAAGCGTTGGTCCAAGCTCGCGCTGCTCCTGTCGCTGGCCATGCCGGTCAGCGCCTTCGGACAAGGCCAGCCGATGCCCGCCGGTCATCCACCGGTAGGCGCGGAGCCGACTCCGCAGCAGGACGTGGTCATGCCGTCGCCCACGGTGCCGCCTGGCACCATCGTGCTCAAGGTGGTCGACGGGCACGGCAAGCCGTTGCCCGACACCGAGGTGAAGCTCGGCATCTTGTTCCAGAAGATCTCCGAGGGTGAGCAGCGCTCGGACAAGCTCGCGCGCACCAACCAGGACGGCATGGCGACGTTCTCGGGCCTGAGCCCGACCAGCGACTTCAGCTATCGGCTCAGCACGCGCTCCGGTCCGGCCGAGTACGCGTCCGATCCAATCCAGCTGAAGAGCGACATGGGCGTGCAGGCCTTGCTGCACGTCTACCCGGTCACGCGCCGCATCGAAGAGGCGGCCGTTGGTGCGATCGTCTACGTGTTCGTGGAGACGCGCGACGACGTGTTCCAGTTCGAGGTGCTGGCGCGCTACGGCAACCGCAGCGGCATCACCTGGGTGCCGGACGGCGCCCGCATGCGCTTACCTTCGGGCTTCAAGGCCTTCAAAGCCGGGCAATCCATGAACGACGTGCGCTTCGAGGAAGATCCGGGGCACGGCGTGAAGCTGGTCGGAACGCTGTCGCCCGGCACTCACCAAGCGAGCTTTCAGTTTCAGCTCAAGCGCGAGGAAGAGAGCAGCGCAGCGTTCGACTTCGGCCTGCCGCCGCACGTGGCGGAGGCGCGCTTTTTGGCCGCGGCGGCGCCCGGCATGACCATCGACGTGGACGGCTGGGAGAAGCCGCGCTCGGACGTGGACACTCAGTCTGGCCAGCGCATGCTGGTGACGCGCCGCCAAGCGGTGCGCGGTGAGGCCTCGGGCCTGAGCGGCTTCACGGCGGTCGTGAGCGGTATCCCGACGCCCGGCCCGGGTCGCTGGATCGCAGTGGGCATCGCGGCCGCGCTGGCGGCGCTCGGCGTCGCGGCCTTCCGCGGCAAGCTCGGTCTCTCTTCGCTGCGCGACCTGCGCGAGAAAGACGCTGAGCGCGCCAAGGAGGTGCTGGTGGGCGAGCTGGTGCAGCTCACGCGCGCCCGGCAGCAGGACCGCATCGGTCCCAGCACGTTCGAGACGGCCCGCAGGGTGCTGCTGGACGCGCTCACGCGCATCTATTCGGACAACCCTGGCCTGGCCAAGAAGAGCCGCAAGGGACGCGCTTCCAAGGCCACCAGCAAGCCCGCGTCGGCCTGAGCCGGGCGGACCAGCGGAGCGGCGCTGTGCGGTCGCTCAGAGCGTAGGCCGTGTGTCCTGGCCAGCGTTTAGGCCCACTGGCCCATCGTCCACAGGCTGAGGATAACTTCCGGATAACCCCTGGGACGCCCTTGGGGTCAAGGTAGGACAAACGGCACCGGCCAACGGTCCCCAGAGCTTGTGCGAGATCGGCATCACGCGACCATCCACAGGTGGCTGGACTAATTCATCAACCATTTCAACTTGTTACAATCTGATCCCCAGTTTCCCCAGCCCCTACGAGTACTCCGATCAAATTTAAATTTAAGAAGATCAGAGACGAGAAGTTGGCCCGGCGCGAGCGGCTGTGCAGCCTCCGCCAGATTGCTCGGCTCACCCCCGAACGGCACTAGCGCTTCGGCGCTCGCACGGTTACACGTCCCCCCCCATGCACGTTGTCGTGAGCAAGAAGGACCTGCTCCGAGTCCTCGGGCGCTGCCAGGGCGTCGCTGACAAGAAAAGCACCATGCCCGTGCTGGGCAACGTGCTGCTGGAGGTCGCGTCACCGAGCGAGCTGCGGCTCGCTGCCACGGATCTGTTCGTCGCCGTCAGCGGCAAGATCCCGGCGAAAATCGAGAGCGGTGGAT
>JAEYOT010000810.1 GCA_023411445.1 Pseudomonadota bacterium | reverse complement strand
GCGCAGCGGCGCCGCGGAGTTCAACCTGAGCAGCGCCGACAGCCCGACCTTGGACGCGCGCGATCAGGGCCACTGCATGGGCGGCGCGGCGCCTTGCTATCACACGAATAGCCCCGTGGCGCTCACGGGGGCGAGCTCGCCAGGCATGCAGCGCGAGCTGTGCTTCGTCAACGGCGCCGGTACCGCCTCCACGGAGACGGGCATCGTGGTGCGCTGCACGGACGACGTGGAGTATGTGCTGGAAATCCCGGAGCGGGCGCAGAAGCTGTTGACCTTCTCCATCAACAACGCCCAGCCTACCCTGTTCCGCTTCGGCGCGGATTTCGGCGACGGCCCGGCGCTCTTGGCGACGGCCGACGAGGAGTCGGCGGTTTGGTACTACCCGCCGCTCACGCGCCGTCCGTTCGTCGACATCCCGAACCCTGCGGACGAGGCCGGCAGGTGGGAGGCCAACCAGGCGCGCGTCCTCGGCGTCGCGCGCGTGGGTGAGCAGCGTCTGCTCGCGGTCGGCATCCCCAGCGAGTCGGCGGTGCGGCTGTTCCTCGCTGATGGCCCGTCCGTGGAGTACCTAGGTTGCCTGGGCGGCACGCCCGGCTTCGGCCGCGCCTTGACCAGCGGGCGAGTGCTGGACGACGAAGACGACGAGCTCGTCATCTCCGACCAGAACGTCGTCTACGTGTTCGACGCCGCCAAGCTCGCCGCGCTGGAGCCCACGGCCAGCAGCGAGTGCTCGCTCGCCGCGCTGCCTGAAGCCTCGCTCATCACCTCCTTCACCTGCGGATCCACCAAGAACATCTCCGGTTGCGCGTCGTCGGATTTCGGCGCCGCCCTGGGCGTGGGCGATCTGGACGGCGACGGCGACGGCGAAGTCGTGGTGGGCGCGCCGAAGATGACGGTGCGTCACGTGGACGGCGCCGGTGCGGCGATCATCTACGACGTCGAGCCGCCGGACAACGGCGCGGCCAACGAGCTCTATCGCTTCAAGGACATCGCCTTCCTCTCCTCCGCCGACGAGGACGACCGGCTAGGTTCGTCAATCGCGCTGCCGCGCATCGAAGGCCGGCACATTCTGGCTGCCGGCGCGCCCGGCGGCGGCAAGACTGCCCTGTTCTATTGTCCTTCGTTCCTGCCGGACGAGCTCAAGGGCGCGCGCTGCCAGCCCAAGTGAAGCCGTTCGGCGCTAAGCTTCGTGCGAAGGCGTCAGTACGAACATCATGCTGCCCGAGCACAAGCAAATCCTAGTCGTCGACGACGAGCCCAATTTGAGGCGTGTCCTGAGCGCCCAGCTGGAGCGCGATGGCTACGAGGTGCACACGGCGGAGGACGGCGAGGAGGCTCTGGCCATCCTCAAAGAGCACCACATCGACTTGGTGATCACGGACCTGCGCATGCCGAAGATGGACGGCATGGAGCTGCTCCGACGCGCGCAGAAGCTCGACGCCGATCTGCCGGTCGTGATGATCACGGCTCACGGCACGGTCGACAACGCCGTCGAGGCACTGAAGACGGGTGCCTTCGACTACCTGACCAAGCCGTTCGACCAAGTGGAGGTGCGCACCATCGTCGCCAAGGCGCTGCGCACTCGCGATCTGTCGGCCACCGAAGCCAGCCGGCCCTTCCACGAGATCCCCGTGGAGGGCGCGCGCTACGGCATCATCGGGCAGAGCCCCAGCATCCTGGAGCTGTACGCGGTGCTGGATCGCGTGGCCGATACACCCACCACCGTGCTCATCACCGGTGAGTCCGGGACCGGCAAGGAGCTGGTGGCGCGTGCGCTGCACGAGAGCTCGTCGCGCCGAGACAAGTCCTTCATCAAGGTGAACTGCGCCGCGATCCCCAAGGATCTGATGGAAAGCGAGCTGTTCGGCTACGAGCGCGGCGCGTTCACGGGCGCGGTCGGCTCCAAGCCGGGGCGCTTCGAGCTAGCCAGCGGCGGCACCCTGTTCTTGGACGAGATCGGGTCGATCCCGGTGGAGATGCAGGTCAAGCTGCTGCGCGCGCTGCAAGAGAGCGAGTTCGAGCGCGTGGGCGGCGTGCGCACGATCCGCGTGGACGTGCGCTTGATCGCCGCCACCAACAGCGACTTGAAGAAGGAGATCGCGCAGGGCAGCTTCCGCGAGGATCTCTATTACCGGCTGAACGTGGTGCCGATTCGCTTGCCGTCGCTGCGTGAGCGCGCCTCGGACATTCCGCTGCTCGTGATGCACTTCATCCGCAAATTCAACGCGCGCTTGAAGAAAGACGTGGACGGCGTGGAGCCAGCTGCGCTCGCTCTTTTGACGGCGTACCCCTGGCCCGGCAACATCCGTGAGCTCGAGAACGTGATCGAGCGCGCCGTGCTGTTCTGTGACGGTCGCGAGCTGCGCAGCTCGGATCTGCCGGCAGAGGTGCGCGGGAGCAGCGGACCCGCCTCGAGCTCGACGCCGCTGCCGCCCACCACCACCGAGCTGTCTGCGCTCTCCGACGGCTTGAAGGAGCAGGTGAAGGCAGCCATGAGCCGGCTGGAGCGGGAGCTCATCGTGCGCGCGCTGGAGCAGACCAGCGGCAACGTGACGCACGCGGCGCGGCTGCTGAAGATCTCGCGCAAAGGCCTGCAGCTCAAGATGAAGGAGCTGGGGCTGCGCGAGCAGGGTGATCGAGGGGACTGACGGTTGTTGGGCGTGGCCGAGTCGAGGCGACTGGCAGCGTGGCTGGGCGGCTTGTGCCTCCTGGCTTGCGATCGAGTGGAGCCGGTGACCAAAGAGGCCGCCCCCTCCAGCTCGCGGCCCTCCTCGATCGCCCCGCCGACCCCGGTCGCGCCCCCGCGGCGTGGCATGGCGTGGATCGAGCCGGGTCCGCTCGTGGCCGGGACCCCGCCCGGACAACTGCCGCGCCTGGTCGATCAGGAGATGCCGGGCGAGCAGGTGATCCTCAAGGGCTACTACATCGACGTTTACCCGTTCCCCAACGAGGAGGGCGCCATCCCGCTCACCAACGTGACGCAGGCTGGCGCCGCAAAGCTGTGCGCCGAGCAGGGTAAGCGCCTGTGCAGCGAGCTCGAGTGGGAGCGCGCTTGCAAGGGCCCGGGCAACACCACGTTCGAGTACGGGTCCAGCTACCGCGCCGATCGCTGCGGCACCGGCAGCGAGCCCGTGCTCAAGCCGAGTGGGCTCAGGGTCGCGTGTCGCAGCGAGTTTGGCGTGCGCGACATGCATGGCGGAGCCTTCGAGTGGACGTCCAGCCCTTGGGGGCGCGGGAGCGAGCCCGGCTACGTGACGGTGCGCGGCGGCAACGGACCGAACGGAGAGCTGACCGGACGCTGCGCCAACGCCGAGCCGCGCCGCCCGGACACTAGCGCCGCGGCGATCGGCTTCCGCTGTTGTGCCGGGCCACCCAACACGATGGAGGTCGTGCTCGATGTCCGACGCGGCCCCCGGCTCGAGGCCAAGGGCGTCGTCGAAAAGCAGCTGAGCCAGGCCTTCTTGAGCGTGCTGCCCGCGGAGCTCGAGACCAACATGCGCCGCTTCGGCTTGCCGCGCGTGGAGATGTTCTGGATCTGGCGGCCGGTCGCCAACGAGGAGATCCACGTGGCCCGCATCTGCGCAGGTCTCGGCAAGCAGCCGAGCTGCACGCTCTTGTTCACCCGCTTGGGTTTGGGAGCCCCCGAGGTGCTGGGAGTGGCTTCCAGCGGCATCGTGCCGGGTTCCCTGCACGTGGAGCAAAACCCGCGCGAGCTGTGGATCTTGGCTGGAGACGATCCCGGCCCGTTCAAGCGCCGCGTCGTCTACGGCTGGGGACAGATCACGATAGGCCCGGTCGAGCGCCACGTGCCCAAGCCAGCCCGGAAGAAGCGTCGCTGACGAGCTACACGCGGCACTCGGCTTCGAGCCGGACGATCGCCGCGCGCTCACGCTTGACGATGCGCTCGAGCTCCCGTCGCGTCTCGTTCGCGCCTTTGGTGTCGCCGGCTCGCAGCGCTTCGGCGTGCGCTTGCAGCGCCTCCTCCGTGGACCTCATCAGCTCCGCGTAGTCGCGCACGGCGGCGGCGAGCGGGGTTGGACCGTCGCCGCGCGGCGAGAGCGCTTTGGCCAGCGCGCCGTAGTGGCCGGCGATACGCAGCGTCTGCTCCGGGTCCTTCGGCTTCTCCTTCGACAGGGCCTCGACCTGGTCGAGCGCGGCCGAGACCTCGCGCGAGAGGGCGCGGCACTCTTTGATCTCGCGAACCTTGCCGCAGCCCGTCGCGCTCAGGGCGAGCGGCAGGAGAACGAGCGGGGCGAGCCGAGCGAGCTGAGCCATGAACGCAGGCTAACGCAGCGCCCGCGCCGTGGCACCAGCTTTGAGGGAAGCCCCGCGCGGAGCGTGCGTAGCGCGCCCGGGCGTTGCTATCCTGGCCCCGGCATGTCGCGTGCGCAAAGCGTAGTGATGGCGGTCGCGACGCTCGCGCTGGCTGCGCTACTCTTCTACCTCCAGCTGAGGGAAGGGAACCGCCAAGCGCCGCCTGTGGTCGAACCGAGGGCGGGGCAGGTGCCAGACCCCGCGCCGCGACCCGACCCGCGCTCGAGCGCCGCCGCAGCCGTGGTGCGGTCCGTCCAGAGCCGGGCGTTGGCCTTGCCGCTCCAGCGCGGGAGTGAGCCCCGTCTGGCGTTCGGCCGAGGCGTGATCGCTCGGCTCTCCGAGGCGGGCGTCACGCTGCATGCCTTGCCGGGCGGTGAGCTGGCAGTCGAGCGGCCGCTGGAGCAGCCACGCGCGGTCCTGTCGCTGGCCGATGGCGCCATCTTGGCCATCGGTGCCCGGGAGATGGTGCGCCTGGAAGCCGACAAGAAGCCGACCCTGATCGCCCGCCCGGTGCTGCTACCCGGCGCGGCGGTCTTCGCCGACGCCCAAGTCGGCGACCGGCTGTGGATCTTCGAAGCGCAGCGCCGGCCCCCCACCTTGAGCAGCTTTCGTCTGGAGGGCGCCGGCGAGCGACAGGGCGTGCCGTTGCCGGAGCAGGTGATCGAGCTCGACGCCGAGCCGGGCGGCACGGTGGGCAGGACGCGCGAGGGCGTGTGGCTCTATTTCGGCGCCGAACGTGCCGAGCGTATCGGGCCGGGCGGAGCGCGCCTCTCGTCGCTCCGCTTGCCGTCGCTGCCAGAGCGCTTCGCCATCTTGCCTGCGCGGCGGCTGGACCAAGCGCAGCTCCTGACCGAGGACGGCACGCTGCTGCGGGCGCTGGTGAGCCCGACGTTCAAGCGCCTGAGCGAGGGTGCGTTGACGCCCTCACCGTTCAGCGCAGACGTGGGGGATGAAGGCCGGCTACTCGCGGTCGTGGCCGTGACGGGTCCCGGCCCCCGCTTCGAGCTGTTCACGTTCGACGAGAAGCTTGCGC
>JAEYOT010000807.1 GCA_023411445.1 Pseudomonadota bacterium | reverse complement strand
ATTATCCCGCCGAGAAGAATCACGTCATTCGCAATCGCTACTTCAACTCACTCCACTATGTCGACGCTCAGCTGGGGAGGCTGCTGGAAGCGCTGGGGCCTCGCTTGAAAGACACCATCGTGGTCGTGACCGGCGATCACGGTGAAGCCTTCTTCGAGCACGGCTTCGGTCAGCACGGCAACGAGCTTTACGAAGAGACCATTCGGGTCCCACTGATCATGCAGTTGCCCGGCCACGAGCCGCGCAGGGTGGACGGGGTGGCTTCGCACGTGGACGTGGCGCCGACGGTGCTGTCGGCCATGGGCCTCTCGCCGCACCCGGCGATGCAGGGGCACGATCTCTTGCAGCCGATTCCGGAGGAGCGCGCCGCGTTCGTGACCGTGCAGACACCGTTGCGCTGGGATCTGGCGGTGGTCACGAGCCGCTACAAGCTGGTCTTGACTGGCGCGTTGGAGCAGCCGCGCCTGTTCGACCTGAAGGACGACCCGGGGGAGCTCACCAACCTGGCGCGGTCGGAGAACAAGATCCTTCACGACCTGGCCAGCCGACTAAGAGTCTACCGCGACTCCCAGCTCACGTACTATCACACCGCTTCTCGGATGCGTGATGAGTACCCGCCCCGCGTACAGTAGCTTGGAACGCCTGCTCGCGCCGATCGCTGCCGTGCTCGCGGTCTTCACGTTTGTGGCATCGCTCCGGGCCGGCTTCGTTTACGACGACACGCTGCTCATCGCCAACAACACCGGCGTGCAGCGCTGGCAGGGTGTGTGGGCTGCCTTCACCCGGCACTTCTGGCATACTGAAGGGCTGACCATGCCCGATGGTGGGCTCATCTATTACCGGCCGCTCGTCACCGCCAGCTTCGCCCTGAACTGGATGCTGTTTGGCGGGGCTGCCTGGGCGTTTCACTTGGTCAATGTGCTGCTTCACGCCGCCACCGTCTACTTGGGCGCCCGCTTGGCCCTGCGCTGGCTGGAGCGGCCGGCGCTGGCGCTGCTGATTGCCATCGTGTTTGCGGTGCACCCCACTCGCGCTGAGTCGGTGATTTGGATCGTGGGTCGCACGGACGTAATGATGGCTCTCTTCTGCCTGCTCAGCCTGGAGGCTGCACACCGAGCGCGCGGCTCCGGCCACCCGTCGCTCGAGGTCGGCGCCGTCGTGGCATTTGCCGCAGCGCTCCTGTGCAAGGAAGGCGCCGCGGTGTTTCCGCTGTTGCTCTGGGCCGACACGCTGCGAGATGAGCCCGCCCAACGCTCGGCTTCTTCCAGGCGCATGCTCGCCGCCTGCGTAGCGCTGGCAGTCAGCTACGTGCTGCTCCGCGCCCTTGTGTATCCGGTGCGGCAGTCGGAATCGCCATTGAACCTGCGCTACGGGCTCATGACGGTCGCCACGTACCTGGAGCGCTTGGTGTGGCCCCATCCGTTCACCTTCTTCTACCGCTCACTCTTGCAGGACGATGGCGGCCCCATCTACCCCTGGCCGCTAGTCGTGACCGGCGCAGTTGCGTGCCTCGCGTATGGCGTCGGCTTCCTTGCCGCCTGGAAGCGCGATCGTCCCGCTGCGCTCTGTCTGCTGGCGGCGCTCATGTTCCTGGCGCCGGTGCTCAACTTCTTTAAGACCGGCATTTACGTCACTGTATCGGACCATTTCTTGTACCTGCCGCTGCTGCTCCTGCTGCTGGGTATCGCGCGAGCGCTTCGTGATCAGCTAGCCAAGGTCTCCGAGCGAGCTTTCGTGGTCGCGGGGGCGGTGCTGGCCGTTGTTTGCTTGGTCCCGAACACCGCACGAGCGGCGGATTTTCGCAACGATGACGCGCTGTGGGCCCAGGAGCTCAGCGTGGACCCTCACAACCCGCCCGCTCAGGAGTGGCTGGCGCGGGAGAAGGCGAGCCAGGGGCAATTGACCTTGGCGCTCGATTTGCTTGAACGCTCGATTTCGCCGACAGCACGCTCGTACGTGCTCCTCAGCACGCCCGCAGCCATCAATGGGCGGTTCGCGCGGGCCGTGGCGCTCGCCGCCACCGCGAGCCCGGACGGCGATCGCCGCCGTTTGGAAGCGCTGTACGGGGAGCTGCAAACCTTCGTGACGGGTCAGCGCGGCAAGCCGGGAGTCGTCGGCAACTTGAGGCTGGGTGAAGATCGCCGCCAGGCGAGGAGCGCAGCGCGCCTCAACGACCGCGGTCGCTCGCTGTTGTCAGGCGAGCTAGCGGTCATCGCCAGCCGGCTCGGGCTCGAGCGCGACACGCAGGCTTGGCTCAGACGGGTGAAGCCCGAGCACCTGGCCAAGCTGCCCAATCCGCTCAACCTGGTCTTGGCTGCCGCGCGCAGTGGGGACTTTGCGGTCGCGGAGCGGCTAGCCAACGTCCTCGCAGTCGAAGCAAACGGTCCGGCGCCAGAGCAGCTGCGCAGCCTGCAGGCACGCCTCGCGCGCGCGGAGCAAGCTCGGCAGGCTGCGGAAACGGCGCCGCCCGAGCGCCGCTCGCTGCTCACGGCTCTCTGGCAACTCGAGCTTGGCGCCTACCTGCCCGCTTGCCGGCTGCTGCGCCGCGAGTACTTGCGCGATCCGAGCCAGCAAGAGGTCGCGCAACTCTACGCACAGGGCCTAATTGCCGCGCGGCTGGATGCCGAGGCGCGCCGCGTGGTCGAGGCCGCGCTTGGCCCTGAGCACGCCGCGTCAGTCCTTGCATCGCTCCAACAAGCGCTCCCTCCGATGGTTCGCGAGCTTGCGCCGGCGCCGGACAGCGACGCCTGGTGGCAGGACTAGCCCAGCTTGCTCGCCACCAACACCCTGACTATGACTACCGCATGCGCGCGCTTTCACCGATCGAGGTCGCTGCCGGCTTTGCCGTCATCGGCTCGCTGCTCGCGGTGATGACGCCCGCGTTCATCAAGAACCTGCACGCCTCGTCGATGACCGAGGCGCTGAGCGGCCTGCAGCAAATCAGCGCTCGCGCCACCGCGCTGGCGGAGGCTGCGCCGCAGACGGCAGCCTATCCGCCGAGCGCGCCGCTCACCCCGACCAACGTGCCGCGCGCCACGCTGGTGGTAGATCCGCCCGGAACCTGGTCACACCCCACGTGGCGGTTGCTGGCGTTCGAGCTCACGGGGCCGCACGCCTACTCGTTTCAGTTCGATTCGCACAACGCCGCGGACCGCTCCACGTTCAGCGCTGAAGCGCGCGGCGATCTGGACGGGGACGGCGTGCTCAGCACTTTCCGCATCACGGGATCGGTGACGCCCGGCAACGCTCCGCAGCTGGGTGTGCTGGAGGTCATGCGTGAGGTGGAATAAGAGCGACGTCGGGCAGCTGCTCGCGGCGCTGCTCGCCGTGTTCGTCATCGGCTTGGTGCGCGCGCCGCTGGCGGAAGGCGCCTACCGGCAAAAGCAGAAGGACGGCGACGCCGCCATCTTGCCCCCGCCCCAACACAGCGTGGTGATGAGCCTAGGCTACCGCGCGGCGCTGGCGGATCTGCTCTTCGGGCACGTGCTGGTCTCGGCAGGCCAACATTTGCAGGAAAAGCGGCTGTTCGAGCTCGCGCCGCAATACATCCAGACCATCAACGAGCTGGATCCCAAGTTCCGCGACGGTTACCGCTTCGCGGACGCCATCATCACGCTGCAAACCGTGACAGTGCCGGTAGAGATGTACAAGCAGGCGCGCGCGATTCTGGAGCGCGGCACGCGCGAGCTACCGCTCGATCAAGAGCTATGGCTCGCAGCCGGGCAATACCTCGCGTACCTGGCGCCAGCGCAGCTGGAGAGCGAGCGCGAGCGAGAAGCTTGGCGGCAAGAAGGCGCTCGCTACCTCGCGCGCGCCTGCGAGCTAATCGGCTCGAACGAGAACATCCCTTACCACTGCATCACAGCGGCCTCCCTCTACAGCGAAGCCGGCAACCGCGCCTCGTCCCGCGCCTTCCTCGAGAAGCTGCTGCTAGTAACCGACGATCCCGAGATTCGCGCCCTCGCCGAAGCCAAGCTCGCCACCTTGAGCAGCGAAGAGGAGCAGCGCGCCGCCCGCGAGCGCGCTCAGCGCTTCGAGCGCGCCTGGCGCGCGGATCTCCCCTTCCTTTCGCGTACGTCGATGTCGGCGCTCGGTCCACGCTTCGATCCGTTCGCCTGCGCCGGCCAATCCGCCTCCGAGCGGCCCGCCGAGTGCGCGACCAGCTTCCGCGACAAGCTCGGCCGAGAGCCATGAGCGTCGACCGCCCGCACCGCGCTCGCCGCTACGGCTCGCCGTCGGCGTCAGTGGCGAGGCCTAGCTTCTGGAGGCGGTAGCGCAAGGAGCGGAAGGTGATGCCGAGCAGCTCGGCGGCTTGTTTGCGCACGCCGCCGCTACGCTCCAAAGCCTCGAGCAGGAGGCGTCGCTCCGCCTCGCCCAGCACGTCGTCCAAATTGATGCCCTCAGCGGGCAACGTGAGCAGGCTGGGTGCGGTCGCGCCGGCGTGCCCGCTGATGGTTTCGGGCAAGTCCCCCAGGCCGATCAGGCGCGACCCGGAGAGCGCCACACCCCGCTCGATCACGTTCTCCAACTCGCGGACGTTGCCCGGGAAGGAATAGGCCATGAGCGCGCGTAGGCCGTCTGGCGTGAAGCCGACCACGTCTTTACCCATTTCGGCCGCAAAGCGCGCGATGAAGCGCTCGGCCAAGAGCGGAATGTCCTCCACGCGCTGGCGGAGCGGCGGCAGGGTGAGCCGGATGACGTTGAGCCGGTAGTACAAGTCCTGCCGAAAGCGACCGGCAGCTACGTCAGCCTCGACGTCCCGATTGGTGGCTGCCAGCACGCGCACGTCCACCGGCAGCTCTTGCGCGGCGCCCACGGGCTTGACCGCCTTCTCTTGCAGCACCCTGAGGAGCTTCACCTGCAGGCTGAGCGGCAGCTCCCCCACCTCGTCCAGCAGGATGGTGCCACCATCCGCTTCACGGAAGATGCCCAAGCTCTTGCTGCTCGCGCCCGTGAACGCGCCCTTCTCGTGCCCGAACAGCTCGCTTTCCATGAGCGCTTCCGGCAAAGCCCCACAGTTGACGACCAGAAACGGCGCCGAGGCGCGCTCGGAGCGCTCGTGGATGACGCGAGCCACGCGCTCCTTGCCGGTGCCGGACTCGCCCGTGATCAGCACCGTCGTCTTGGCTGCTGCCACGCGCGTCGCCAAGTCCAGCACTTGGCGCATGGCCGGGCTCCGCGCCAGCACCTCGCCCCCGCCTGAAAAGCGGGAGATCTGCGCGCGCAGCCGCTCGTTCTCGGCGACGATGGCCTGCTTTTCGATGGCCTTGCCGACCAGCGCTGCCAGCTCTGCTGCTTCGAACGGCTTGGCGACGAAGTCGTAGGCGCCTGAGCGCATGGCCTCAAGCGCGTTCTCGACGGTGGAGTGCGCGGTCACCAGCACCACCTGTGTGGAGGGGCTCCGGCTCTTCGCGGCCGCCAGCACGTCCAGCCCCGATCCATCAGGCATGGATAGGTCCGTGACGATGGCGGGGAACGGCTGCGGTGCGCTGGCGATAGCGTCCAGCGCCACGCGGCAACCGGGCGCGCTCACCACGGCGTAGCCCTCGCGCCGGAACAAAATCTCCATCATTTGACGGAGCCCCGGCTCGTCTTCCACGAGCAGGATCTGGATGGCGGGCGGGACCAGGGAAGGCACGACAGCGCTGTCACAGTAGTCCGCGGCTCGTTCGGCAGCTACCCTGTTCGCCGCGCTCACCGGGCCGATCCGGGCGAGGGCGAGACTCCGCGCGGCAGCGCTGCTAGACTGGGAAGGGCGCCTCGCTGCGCCTGCTTACGATGCGTTTTCTGCTCTTTTCTGCCCTGCTGGCCGCGCTGGGTGCCTGCTCCGTCGATGCCACCAGCGACGACGGTGCGAGCATCGGCGGCACCGGCGGCGCCGATCCCGGCGCTCCGCTGCCGAAGAGCCTCACGTTCTCGCCCGCGCAGGCCAAGCTCGGCGCTCGCGAAGAGATCGAATTGTTGGTGCAGGCGACGCCCGCCCGCGTGTACCCGCTGCGCTTCTCCCTGCCGCAGGCTCCGGGCTCGGACCCGAAGGATGCGCTCTTGGATCGCGCGGCCGTCAACACCGACAAGTCCGGCCGCGCGAGCGTCACGTTGGTCGCGCCGAGCGAGATGAGCACGTTTCAGGTCCGCGCGAGCGTCGGCGGCAGCGTCGTCGCGACCCTGACGGTGACGATGACCAGCAGCGTGACCGCCACCGTGCAGGTCA
>JAEYOT010000782.1 GCA_023411445.1 Pseudomonadota bacterium | reverse complement strand
GCCCGTGGTCGAGCAGATGCGAGAGCGGAGGGCCCGCTCGGCCGCGCAGACCGTCGCGCTGCTCTACGCCAACGCGCGCATGCGGGCGCTCGGGCGCGGGGCCGCCGTGATGGTGCAGTACCGCTCGGACACGGCCACCTTCACGGTGCGCGAGTCGATCGAGGGGAACACCGCCACCGTGGCTTCGTGCGCCGAGCAGCCCGGCTGGGGTTGCTTGACGACGGACTGGACGAACAACGCGCGCACGGTCGAGAGCTGGAAGCTCGACAGCAACTTCCTCGAGGTGAAGGCCAACGACCAGGGCGGCACGAAGCAGAACGACATGGACATCTGCTTCACGCCCGCCGGCCGCAGCTTCGTCTCCTTCAGCCGCGCCTCCTCGCCCAGCACGCCGATGGCAGGCGCCACCACCGTGAGCATGGCGCGCAAGTCGGGCGGTGGGACCAGCGGCGTGGCGGAAGACGGCAAGTTCTGGCGCAAGGTCGTGATCTTGCCGAACGGCAGCGCGAGGGTAGCGCTATGAGGCCGCTCCGCCGGCAGCGTGCGGCGGCCGCCCGCGGCTACACCTTGGTGGAGCTGATGATGGCGATCGCGCTGTTCACGGTCGCCGTGCTCGGCATCGTGTCGCTGCAGCGCCTGACCGTCGTCTCCAACGGCCACTCCAAGAACCTGGCCATCGCGCAGCGCATCGCGCAGACCTGGGCCGCGCAGCTGCAGATGGACTCGACCAGCTGGGGCAGCACGTACGACTCCGCTGGCATCCTCAGCGACCCGAGCGGCGCCTGGACGCGCCCGCCGTACGTCGCTGGCCGCGTCGGCGGTGCGTTCGACAACGTCGGCAACCCACTAACGGACGAAGCGAGCTCTCTCGCGCGCGCTCGCTTCTGCACTCACGTGCGGCTCTCCTGGCTGTACGGCGCCAACACGGGCGTGAGCGGCAACCGCGTGATGCGCGCAGAAATCCGCGTCTTTTGGCTGCGGGATGGCCATGGTCCGGACGGCATCACGCCGGCGGTCGGGGCAGCCAATGGCCTGTGCGCGTCCAACCAGGATGCCGCGCAGATCGCCGCCATCGGGCAGGCGGTCGGCTCCTACGGCTTCGTTTATCAAACGGTGGCGGTGCGCCAGCACTTTCAGATCTGATGACCCGCGCTCGCCTCTCTCCAGTGCTTCGTAGGCGCGCCCGCCGCGCCCGGGGCGGCTTCACCTTGGTGGAGCTGATGGTCGCGATGACGGGCGGCTTGTTCCTGTCGATCGTGGTGTTCGCGCTGTCGCGCGACGCCACCCAGTTTTATCAACGCGAGAGCCGCCTGGCGAACGCCACGCTCGCGGGCGTCAACGGCTTCGATCGCTTGGCCGCGGACGTGGCGCGCGCCGGGCACATGTCGTCGCCGAACATCAAGGCCGACCCCCGCGTGTGCAACCGCCCGGAGGACGGCTGGCCCGACGCGATCGAGAACCTGCGCGCCGTCGTGATCGACACCAGCGGAGACTCGGTGAGCGGCACTGAGGTCGAAGCCGCAGGCATCACGCCGCACTCCATCCAGCTGAGCGGCGCCTTCGACACCACTGAGGAGCTTTACACCAACTCGATCGAGATCGTCTCGGGCGGCTTCTCCGTCTCGCTCAACCGTGACACGCCCGCCGCCAGGCGCTTGGGGCTGAGCCCGCTGCCTGCGGACGAGGCGCAGAACGCAGAGGTGCTGGCATCGCGCTTCATGGCCGGCAGCTCGGGCCGCATCGTGCGCCTGCGCAAGGACGGCAAGGAGCAGTACGGTCTGGTCGCGTCGGTGTCGGCGGACGCCAATACCGCCACGCTCACGTTGGCAGACGAGCCCGCGCTGCGCTTTCGCCAGAAGGACGGCGTGCAGTGCGGCATCGACGGCACCGGTAAGGACTACGGCGTCAGCATCATCAACATCGTCCGCTACGAGCTGCGCTCGATGAAGGACAGCGTGCCCTACAAGGCGCTCTTCGACGCCGCCGGCAGGAACGCGCCGTTCGAGGACAAGCGCGCGGAGCTGGTCCGGGTAGAGCTGGACGCCGACGGTCAGCCGATCGAGAGCACGCGCGAGATCATCGCCGAGTACGCGGTGGACTTGCACTTCAGCGCCTGGTCCGCCACCAGCTCGACGGTCGCGACGGTGATCCCGGTCAGCGCGGACTCCTTTACCCCCCTCACTGGCTCGCCGCAGCTGCTGCGCGGCTTGAACGTCCGGCTCAGCGTGCGCTCGCGCGAGGCGGATCGCATGGCCGGCGTGACCGGCGACTCGCCGCTCTGGCACCGCATCCCGCTAGGCCCTCCCGTCAAGTATCCGGACATGCAGCCGCACGCGCGCGTGCGCACCTTTCAGAGCGATATCCCGATGCGCAACCTGGAGAATCACCGTTGGCCCGGCTGAGCCGAAGCCGCTTGTTGGCGCGCCGGGCCGAGCGCGGCACGACCGTGCTGGTCACGGTGCTGGTCACCACCTTGCTCACCGGCATCGGGGTGCTCGCCGTGCGCAACATCGGCAAGGTGGACACGGCCATGGGCTACGCGCGCCAAGGTCAGCAAACCGTCGCGGTGGCCGAGCTGGGGGCGACGGCCGCGCTGGCTCAAATCGGCGTGCTGGGCGCGGACTACTACGCCAACTTGATGGACGCTGGCGGGGAGTGC
>JAEYOT010000689.1 GCA_023411445.1 Pseudomonadota bacterium | reverse complement strand
GCCCTGCGCTGGATCCGTCGGCGGCCGCTGCGGTGCGCTGGGCCGTGCAGGACTATTTCGAGAGCGCGCAGGAGGTGTCGCGCCGGATGATCGCGGGCGAGTCTGGCGAGGCGCTGCTGGCCGACGTGGCCCGTATGCAGCAGCACCAGCAGAAGGCTCGCGAGGTGATCAAGAGCACGACTACGCTCGGTCACGGCGAGCTCGCTCATGCCTTCGCTTCGGTGCGCCTGGCCGCTCGGCAAGGCGACCGCCTCCGCCTCGGCGCGGCCGCCGTCGGCTGCTTGCTCGTCATCCTGCTGGCGTCCTGGGGAGCGCGTGGCTTGCTGCGAGGGCTGAGCAACCTGACGGACGGTTTGGAGCGCTTCGGCACGGCAGACTTCTCCACGCCGATACCGGTCACGAGCGATGACGAGCTGGGCGCGGTGGCGCGCGAGGCCAACCGCATGGCCGAGAGCCTGCAGCGGAGCGCCACCGAGCGCGGGCACCGCGAGTGGCTCAAGGAGAGCTTGGCGGAGCTATCCAGCGAGCTGCGGGGTGAGCTGCTGCCGGCCGTGGTGGCGGAGCGCGCGCTGACCT
The DNA here is from genome assembly GCA_023411445.1 of Pseudomonadota bacterium. GTDB lineage: Bacteria > Myxococcota_A > Polyangia > Polyangiales > Polyangiaceae > PMG-095. Next base: position 6,859 of record JAEYOT010000689.1, on the reverse strand, counting down.
ACCTGACCGCTCGCGTGGCGGCGCCGGTCGGCGCGCTCTACTTGATGGAAGACGATGGCACGCTGCGGCTGTACGCGTGCTGTGGCGGCGACGGGCCGGTGCAGAGCCCGGGCCACCCCGCGGCGGCGTCCTTCCGACCCGGTGAAGGGCTCGTGGGGCAGGCCTTGCTCGCCGAACAGGTGAGCCTGATCGACGACTTGCCGGCGGACTACGTCAAGATCCGGTCCGGCTTGGGTGAGTCGCCGCCGCGACAGCTGCTGCTCGCGCCGCTGGTGCACGCTGGGCGCAAGCTGGGCGTGGTGGAGCTGGCGCTGCTGTCACCGGCCAGCGCGCGGGTGCTCGAGCTGATGGAGGCGGCGCTGCCGGCGCTGGTGATGACGCTGGACGCTTCGCGCTCGGGCGCGGCGCGCAGCCGGCTCTTGGCCGAGACGCAGGCGCAAGCCGAGCAGCTCGGCGCGCAGGAAGAGGAGCTGCGGCTCAGCAACCAAGAGCTGCTCGCGCAGCAGGACGAGCTGCGCCGGGCCAACGCGGAGCTGGAAGAGGCACGCGCCGTGCTGCAAGAGCGCGCTGAAGAGCTGAGGCGCGTCAGCTCTTACAAGTCGCAGTTCTTGGCCAACATGTCGCACGAGCTTCGCACCCCGCTCAACAGCATGCTGCTCTTGTCGCAGCTGCTGGCGGAGAACGACTCGGGCAACCTGACCAGCAAGCAGATCGAGCACTTGAGGACGGTCCACGCGGCCGGGCAGGACTTGCTCGGGCTGATCAACGGCGTGCTGGATCTGTCCAAGATCGAAGCCGGCAAGCAGGACCTGAACCTGCAGTCGGTGGAGCTCGCGCACTTCCCCAAGTTTGTGCGGCGGCTGTTCGACGCCGCGGCCACGCAGCGCGGTATCACGCTGGTGACGGAGCTGGCTGGCGATCTCCCACGAGAGATCGTCACCGATCGGCAGCGCGTGGAGCGCGTGCTGGTCAACCTGATTGGCAACGCGCTCAAGTTCACCGAGCGCGGGACAATCGCCCTACGCGTGGGGCGTCCCGACGGAGCGCTGAAAAGCGTGGTGCCGGGGGCCGCCGTCGTGCTCTCGGTCAGCGACACCGGTCGCGGTATCCCGGAGGCGGCGCGCGAGCGAGTGTTCTCGCCATTCGAGCAGGTGGCCGGCGGCGGCGACAAGAAGCCGATGGGGACGGGCCTCGGCCTGTCGATCGCGCGCGAGTCCGCGCGGCTCTTGGGTGGCGACTTGGTGCTGGCCGAGACCTCCGAGCACGGGAGCGTCTTCGCGTGCGTGCTGCCGGAGCTGGCGCCTCCGGCCCAAGCTTCGCGGAGCACGGCGCGTCAAGTCGACGACGACTCGGCGACGCTGGTCGCCGGCGAGCCGCACCTGTTGATCATCGAGGACGACCCGGTGCTGGCGGAGCGGCTCGTCGCGCTGGCGCGCGCCCGTCGGGTCAAGGCCGTGGTGGCCGCGAGCGGCGAAGAGGGGCTGCGCATCGCGCGTCGCGGAGGCACGCTCGGCATCGTGCTGGACGTGAAGCTTCCAGACATCGACGGCTTCAGCGTGATGCAGCGCCTCAAGCACGATCCGGTCACGCGGCACGTGCCGGTCCATTTCGTCTCTGGCGTTCACTCGCCGCAGCGGGGGCTGGCTTTGGGCGCCATCGGTTACCTGGTCAAGCCGGCCAGCCTGGGCGAGCTGTCGAACGTGATCCGGCTGCTCTTGCCGCAGGATCACGGGACCCGCCGCGTGCTGGTGGTGGAAGACGACGCCGCGCAGGGTAGCTCGATCAGGACGTTGCTGGAGCGCGAAGGCTTGGCGGCGGTGCACGTGCAGACGGCCGGCGCCGCGCTGGACGAGCTGTCGCACGGCAGCTTCGGCTGCCTGGTGTTGGACCTGGGCCTGCCGGATATGGATGGCTTGGGCCTGCTGCGTGCGCTGCGCGCGCGACCGGAGCTGGGCGGCCCGCGGGTGGTGATCCACACCGGCCGTGAGCTCTCCAAGCAAGAGATGAAGGAGCTGTCGGCCTACGCTGAGGCCGTCGTGCTCAAGGACGGCAGCTCGGCGGAGCGCTTGCTGGAAGAGATTCACCTGTTCATTCGCCACCTGACCGAGCAGCAGCCGCCTCCGCCGCTGCACGCGACGCGCAGCGACGTCTCGCTGAAGGGCGCGAAGCTGCTCTTGGCCGAGGACGACATGCGCACCGTCTACTCGTTGTCGGCGCTGCTGCGCAGCCGGGGCGCGGACGTGCTGACGGCCGAGACCGGGCGCGAGGCGCTGGAGCTGCTCTCCAAGAACCCCGACGTGAGCGGCGTGCTGATGGATGTGATGATGCCGGAGATGGACGGCTATGAGGCGATGCGGCAGCTGCGCAGCGACGAGCGCTTCAGCAAGCTGCCCGTGATCGCGCTCACAGCCAAGGCCATGAAGGGCGAGCGCGAGCGCTGCCTGGCGGCCGGCGCCAGCGCCTACTTGCCCAAGCCGATTGATGGCGACGCGCTGCTCCGCACCCTCCACACCTGGCTCGCCGGCGAGGTGGCGTGATGGTGCGCTCGATCGAGCCAGCTTCTACCGCGACGCTCGGCGGGCACGGCGCGAGCGGCGCGGCAGAGCCGAGCTTGGCGCGTCCGGTCGTGCTGATCGTGGACGACGTGGAGGCCAACCTGGTCGCGCTGCGGGCGCTCTTGGAGAACTTGGTCTGCGACGTCACCTCGGCGAGCTCTGGCAACCAGGCGCTGCGCTTGCTCTTGCGTCACGAGTTCGCGGTCATGCTCCTCGACGTGCAGATGCCGGAGATGGACGGCTACGAGGTCGCCCGTCACGCGCGCATGAGCCCGACCACGCGTGACGTGCCGATCATCTTCCTGACCGCGACGCACGACTCGGAAGAAAACGTGCTCCGCGGCTACGGCTCGGGCGCGGTGGACTTCTTGTTCAAGCCCATCGACGCGGACGTGCTGCGCAGCAAGGTGCGCGTGTTCCTGGAGCTGTACAGCTCCAGGAAGCAGCTCGCCGACGCGAACCAGAAGCTGTTCGCCAACAACAAGAGCCTCACGCAGACCAACGAGCAGCTGCAGAGCGCTTACCGCGATCTGCAGGCGGCTCAAGCGCAGCTGGTACAGTCCGCCAAGATGGCGTCGCTGGGTGAGCTGGTGGCGGGCGTGGCGCACGAGATCAACAACCCGCTCGCCTTCGTGATGAGCCACCTGGAGACCGTGCGCCGCTGCTTGGAGCAGTTTCGGGAGGCCGTGCCGGTGCCGGCCCCCGCCGAAGCGGAGCAGAGCTGGCAACGCGCGTTCACGCGCTTGGAAGAGACCGAGCTGGGGCTCGGCCGCATCCGCGACTTGGTGCTCAAGCTGCGCACGTTTTCGCGGTTGGACGAGGGCGAGCGCAAGCGCGTCAGCATCGCCGAGTGTGTGGACTCCGTGCTCACCATTTTGCAGCACCGAACCAAGGAGCGCATCCAGGTGCTCACGCGCATCGGTCCGCCGGCAGAGCTCAGCTGCTACCCAGCCTTGCTCAACCAAGTGCTGCTCAACCTCGTCGCCAACTCCATCGACGCCATCGCCGAGCAGGGCACCGTCGAGATCGAAGCGGGCGGGCAGGGCGACGAGTTCGTGATCACCGTCAGCGACGACGGCGCGGGCATACCGGAGGAGGTGCGGGAGCGCGTGCTGGAGCCGTTCTTCACCACCAAGCAGGTGGGGGAGGGCACCGGCCTGGGTCTATCCATCGCTTACTCGATCATGAAGAAGCACAACGGCAGCATCGACCTCAAGCCGCGCCCCGGCGGCGGCACGGTGGCCACGCTGCGCATGCCACTCGCGGACTAAATGTCGGGTTTCCGGCTCGGAAAAGCCGCCCGCGTGGCCCCGCTCGATCCGCTAGCGGACTTTGGCTATCGTGGGAGGATGGTGCGTCGTGACGGACGGAGCCGCGCGCGCGAGGCTAGAAGGAGCTACCAATGACGCCGAGCGAGAAGAACATCGTAAAGTCCCTGGTCGCGGTGGCCTGGGCGGACGGCAAGGTGGCCGCGCCCGAGGCCGGCGTGATCGAGGGCATGCTGTGCGGCTTCGACGCGTCGGAGGAAGAGGAGCGAGAGATCTTGGCTTACGCCAAGCAGAAGCGCACCCTGACGGAGGACGCGCCGATCAAGGAGCTCAGCCGGGAGGATCGTGAGCTGCTGCTCGCCAACGCCGCGCTCTTGACGCACGCCGACGGACAGCAAAGCGAGTCCGAGCAAGCACTGCTCAAGAAGTTGATCGGCCTGCTAGAAATTTCGGACGCTGACGCTGAGCAGATCCTCGCCTCCGTGCACGACGGCGCGCTGCAGCTGTCCAGCAAATCGCTCGAAGGCTGAGCGGTCGCGCTCCTTCAGGGCGTGGGCGGCTTGATGTTCACGCTGGTCAGGGTCGGCGGGGGCACCAGCGACTGGCCACGGCCGAAGCCGGAAATGCCGCCGGAGACGATGAACGTCATCACCTCCGAGCTGGGGACGTCGAGCAGCTCCACCTGGTCGCGCGGCACGATCAAGAGCTGCCCTGCGAAGTTGTAGGATTGAGGAAAGTACACCGCCACGTGCTCCGGCAAGCCGAGCGCGTGCAGCATGTCACGCGTGACGAAGCCCAGCATGCGGGGGCCGCCCGGCACCAGCGCCACTGCCGCCGGTCGGTCGAAGCTTTTGTGGTCGCCGACGAAGGCGCGGATCAAGTCCTTGATTGACGTGTAGATCAACTTCACGAGCGGCATGCTGGAGAGCAGGCGGTCGGTGAACTGAAACACGCTCTTGCCCACCACGTTCGAAGTGAAGAGCCCGACCAGGGTGACGATGCTGACCGTGATTAAGAAGCCGACGCCGGGGATCCCGACTGGCACCAGTTGGTCCACCCAGCTCAGCGTGAAGTAGATGACGTAGGCGGTGAGCGCGAGCGGCACCAACACCAAGCAACCGCGAACAAAGTAACGCACGAGCCGCTTACCCATGGCCGCGAAGCTAACACCAGCCGCCGCCGGCGCTCGTGGTGATCGAGCAACAGTCAGTGTGGCAGTAGCGGCCCAGCGCCGGCGCTTTCGGCGCCCATTTCGGGACTGAGCCGCCGGCACGGGCGTTGCTGTAGCGCCGTCGTGCTGTTGCTCCTGCCTGCCCTGGCCCTGCTCGGCCAATCGCCCGACACGACCCTACTTGCTGGGGTAGGCGCAGCCGGTGGAGAAACCATGGCAGGGCCTGCCGTGACCGGTCTCGCGTTGCATCGGCTCTCGCTCTTGGAGCTGGGTCTGCAGGCTGGGGCCGTCGGGCTCTACGAGGCGCAGCTGAGCCTGGGCGTGCTCGGCGGACTGCGCGTGGGAGAGACGTGGTCGCTGCGGGTCTTGGGCGCCGCGGGGCTCCACTTCTATCGCAACGTGGGCACGAGCGTGCTGTCGGAGGACCCGGGAGCGGACGACGAGCTAGCCTACGTCGGCGCGAGGTTGGTGCTCGGCTACTCGTTCTCCAGGCGAGCACGAGCTGCCCACCGCGCGTTCATCGGCGTGGTCGCGTCGGTAGACGAAGATCTGGGACGCGAGAGCCAAACCGTGCACTACACGAGGACGCCGTGGCTGTTCGGCGGTGAGCCTGAGCAGCGCTCGTCCACTCATCGGCTAGGGCAGACCACGTTCGCCGGTCTGCTGCTGGTGGGGGTGGAGCTGGAGCTCCTGCCGTAGATACCGTCAGGGCTTGTCGGACTGGAGCGCGGCCATGCGCTCGAGGCCTTCCAAGCGCTGGAGCACGAAGCGCTCGGTTGGCGAGAGCGAGTCAGCGTTAGCCCGCAGCGCCTCCAGGTAGTCTCGCAAGAGCGCGCGATCTAGGCCGCGCAGGCGACTTACCAGCGTGTACATCTCGTCCACGATCGGTAGCGGCATGGGCTGTCCCAGAGCGCGGTAGAGCCGCACGGCGAAGTCGAACCAATTGCTCTTGTTGGTGGCGGCGGCGAGCTTGAGCGCGTAGCGGGCGGCGGTGCGCGCGATCTCCGGCGGCACGCCGCGGCCGCTGCTGGCATCCGCCAGGGCAGCGACCAAGTGAGTGCCGATCAGGTGCTCGGCCTCCTCCCCGCGGCCTAGCGCCAAGGCTTTGTCGACCACGCCGCTCAGCAGCTGAAAGGCGTCCGCGCGGCGCGTGGCGATCGAGACGTCCTCATCCGAGAAGCTCGGTAGACGCGGCGTCTGCTCGGGCCGCACGGGCCGCATGTCCGAGATCGTCTCCTGCCGACGCTCGGCAGGCGGGCTCAGCTCAACCAGCGTCAGCGAGTCATCCCCGATGGTGATGATGTCGCCGGCGCAGAGCGCCTGGGTGCCCGAGATGCGCTCGCCGTTCACGAACACACCGTTGCGGCTGCCGTGATCCGTCACCTCCACGCCGCTGTCCGTGAGCGTGAAGGTGGCGTGGCGGCGTGAAACCAGCGCGCCCACGAGCGGGATGTCCGCGCTGGAGCTGCGCCCAGCCGTGGTGAGCCTGCCCTTCAGCTTGTATTCGCGGGTACCTAGCCTGAGCGCGTAGCTCGCACGCAGGCGCTCGCGCAGACCGCTGTCTGCAGGCGTTTCGAGCTCGAGCGCCTTCTCGTTCATGGGCGCCGTTTAGATACGGGCTTTTCGTACCCGCGTCTACACGCAACCACATGTGGGTGCGGGACGAATTGAGTGTGGCTGTAGCCAATAACTGCGCGAATTTACCGAAGAATCTGACCAGTTACGGCTTGGTCGGAATTGCGCGTGGGTAACTCCCGAGCACGCGAACGCGCGCGCCGATCTCGGTCAGCCGGCTCAGCGCGCGCGCCACGGGAGCGTCGTCGCGGTGGCCCTCGAGGTCCGTGAAGAAGGCGTACTCCCACAGC
>JAEYOT010000598.1 GCA_023411445.1 Pseudomonadota bacterium | reverse complement strand
ATAGGTACACGCCGGCGTCCTCCACCACCACCAAGCCGCTCGCCCACAGCTTGTCGATCGCTGGCCCCACGTGGCAGGCGTCTATCTCCAGCATGGCGGCAGCGCGCTCGCTCAGAGCGTCGCGCGGGAACAGCACGTGCCCCTGCTCCGCCAGCCCGTTCAGCTCGTGCAGCACACCAGCTTGGACGCGCTCCGGGTGGTCACCGGCGATACCCAAGGACTTGGCGATGCGATCGGCGGTCTTGAAGCCAATGCCGCGCACCTCCATCGCCAGACGGTACGGTGACTCTTGCACGACGCGCGCAGCGCTGTCGCCGTAGTGCTTGTAGATGCGAGCGGCCAGCGCGGGCGAGGCGCCGTGCGTCTGCAGCAGCATCATGACATTGCTGATCGCGCGCTGCGACGCCCACGCCCGCTTCACCTCTTCGATCCGCCGCTCGCCGATGCCCGGGATCAGCCGCAGCCGCTCCGGCTCGTGATCCAGCATCGTCAGGCTATCCATGCCGAAGGCGGCGACGATACGCTTCGCGAACGCCGGGCCGATGCCCGGAATCAGCCCGGAGCCGAGGTAGCGCTCCAGCCCCACCAGCGTCTCGGGTGCGAGCGTGACCAGCGTTTCTGCGCGAAATTGCTCGCCGTGCTTGGGATCTTGCCGAAAGTCCCCCGTGATGCGCACGCGCGTGCCGCTGCCGACGGGCGGCAGCATGCCCACCACCGTCACCGTGCCACGCGCGGCCGCGGCGCCCTCCAGGGAGCCCACGCGCAGCACACGAAAGCCGGTTGCCTGGCTTTCATACGTGATGCGCTCGACTTCTCCGGTCAGCGTGATCGGCACCGGCGCATCTTAGGGCCCGCGCATGGGTAAGTCGATCGCCCTCGGGGCCAGCGACATTAAACGGGAGCGCAGCTGGCGACGCCCAGTATAGTAGCGAACCGATGACGGCTTCTCAAAGACTCCACGCCCGCTGTGCTTGTGCCGCCGCGCGCGGCCCCTTCAGCTTGGCCGGCACCGAGCGGCAGTACGAGCGCTCACGCCCTTACCGTATCGAGCACCTGTTCGTGGACTTGGCGCTGGACTTCGAGAGCCGCTCCGTACGCGGGCGCGCGGTGCTGGACTTCGTGAGGGCCGCGCCCGGCGGGGACAGCCTCCAGCTCGACGCGATCGGCTTCGAGCTGGAGAGCGTCCGCGTGGACTCTGGCGCAGGGTTCGAGCCCGCCAGCTACAGCTACGACGGCGAGGCGCTTTTGCTCTCGGGATTGCCGGAGCGCGGCCAGCTCCGCGTGGACTACCGAGCGGAGCCCAAGCGCGGCCTGTATTTCCTGGCGCCGGACGAGCACGTCAAGCACCGGCCGCTGCAGGCCTGGACGCAGTGCCAGGACGAGGACGCGCGGCACTTCATCCCCTGCGTCGACAAGCCGCACGTGAAGATGACCACCGAGCTCTCCGCGACGGTGCCGGCCGGCTTTCAGGTGCTCTCCAACGGAGAGCTCGTCAGCGCGGAGACGCGCGGCAAGCAGCCGTGGACTTATCGCTTCAAGCTGGACCAGCCCCACCCCAGCTACCTGCTCACGCTCGTGGTCGGCCATTTCGACGTGGTAGACGATCGCGCTGCGGCGATCGGCTCGCGCGAGGTGCCCGTGAGATACCTGGTGCCGGTCGGTCAAGCCAAGCACGCGGCGCGCAGCCTGGGCGAGACGCCCAACATGCTGGAGCTCTTCTCCAAGCGCTTCGGCGTGGACTACCCGTGGCAGCGCTATACGCAGGTGGTGGTGAGCGACTTCATCTTCGGCGGCATGGAGAACACCACCGCCACCACGTTGTACGAGCACGTGATGCTCGATGAACGCGCGGCGCTGGACGTAAGCTCGTACGACCTGGTCGCGCACGAGCTCGGCCACCAATGGTTCGGTGACTACGTTACCTGCCGGGATTGGTCGCACGCGTGGCTGAACGAAGGCTTCGCCACCTACTGCGAGCACCTCGAGCGCGAGCACCGCCTGGGACGTGACGAGTACGACTACGGCGTGGCCGGCGATACGGACACCTACCTGGCCGAGGCCGCCGGCCGCTACCAAAGGCCCATCGTGTGCCGAGACTACGCTGAGCCGATCGACCTGTTCGACCGGCACCTGTACGAGAAGGGCGGGCTCGTGCTGCACATGCTTCGGCGTGAGCTGGGCGACGAGGTGTTCTTCGCGGGCGTCAAGCGCTACCTCGAACGCCACGCGTTCGGCATCGTGGAGACGAACGATTTGATGCGAGCCTTGGAGGAGGTGTCCGGCCGCTCGCTGGAGCGCTTCTTCGATCACTGGGTGTACCGACCCGGCCACCCGGAGCTCAGCGCCAAGGTCAGCTACGACGACGGCCTGCTCGCGGTAGCGCTGAAGCAGACGCAGAAGACCGGCGACGTGGCGGTGTTCCAGCTGCGCGTCGAGATCGAGGTGTGTCACGCCGACGGCACGCGCACCCGGCACGAGAAGGTGATGAGCGAAGCTCAAGACGTGCTCACGCTGCCGCTGGACAAGCGCCCCCTCCACGTCGGCTTCGATCCCGAGCAGCGCGTGATCGGGAGGGTAACGTTCGAGGCGCCGGGTGACATGCTGCGCCACCTGCTCACCGAAGGCTCGAGCGCGCTGTTGCGATGGAGCGCCGCCGACGCGCTGTCGAAGAAGCAGGACCCGGCCACGACCAAGGCGCTGCGCGACGTGCTGCTGCGCGAGAACGAGGCCTGGATGGTGCGGGTCGAAGTGGCGCGCGCGCTCGGGAAGATCCGCGGAGACGCGGCGCTGGAGGCGCTGCTCGCCGCCCTAGCCAGCGCGCAGCCCAAGGTCCGGCGCGCCGTGGTCGGAGCGCTGGGCGCGTTCAAGAAGCCGGAGGCGGCCAAGGCCCTGACCGAGCTGCTGGACGAGGAGCAGAGCTACCTGGTGGCGGCGGATGCGGCTCGCTCGCTCGGGCGCACACGACAGCCTGGCGCGCTGGAGACGCTCAAGGCCATCGTGGATCAGCCATCCTGGGCCGACGTGATCCGCGCGGGCGCGCTGGACGGGATGGCCGCGCTCCGTGACGACAGCGCGCTCGAGCCGGTAGCCAAGCGGACTCGCTACGGCATACCGACGCGGGGGCGCCGGGCCGCTGTCCACGCGCTGGCCAGCCTGGGTGACGGCAAGAAGACGCGCGAGCAGCTGGAAGAGCTGCTCGAAGACAAAGACCCGCATTTCAAGATGGACGTCGTGTCGGCCATCACGACGCTGGGCGATAGCAAGAGCCGCCCCGCGCTGCGCCGCGCGCTGGAGCGCGAGCTGGATGGCCGCGTTTCGCGCCGCATCCGTGAGGCGCTGCGCGAGCTGGGCGATGGGCAGAGCCAGGAGCGCAAGCGACTGAACGACGAGCTGGAGAGCGTGCGCGACGAGCTGAACGAGCTGAAGAGCCGCCTGGCCAAGCTGGAAGCGCGCAAGCCGGACAAGAAGAAGGCGGGAGCAGACGAGGACGAGCCCGCTCCCGCCAAGCGCGCCAGCGCCCAGCCGACGCCCGCAACGCCGAGCGCCAAGAAGAAGCTGACCCCTGCCCCGAAGACGAAGCCGACGCCTGCCCCAAAGAAGCCGGCGTCTGCCGCGCGCAAGGTCGCCGCCAAGCCCGCCAAGGCTAAGGCGGCACCGTCCACTGCAAGCAACAAGAAGAGGCGACGATGAGCGACGCGGGCGTGCGGCTCGAGCGACGCGGCGGCATCGCGCTGGTGGTGCTGGATCGCCCGGAGCGCATGAACGCGCTGTCTCGCGCGCTCGTCGTTCGCTTCGGCGAGATCGGTCGAGAGCTTTCGACGCGGAGCGACGTGCGCCTGGTCATCGTCACCGGAGCCGGCGACAAGGCGTTTTGCGCTGGCGCCGACTTGAAGGAGCGCGCCAGCCTGTCACCCGACGAGGTCCGCGCGCTGCTCGTGGCGTACGAGACCGAGCTGGGCTGGCTGGAGACCATCTCGGCACCGACCATCGCGGCCATCAACGGCGCGGCGCTGGGCGGCGGCCTCGAGCTGGCCCTGCTCTGCGATCTGCGCCTTGCGGCGGAGCACGCCACGCTCGGCTTGCCCGAGACGAGCCTGGGTGTGATCCCGGGCGCGGGAGGGACGCAGCGCCTGCCGCGCTTGCTGGGCGAGGCGCGCGCCAAGGAGCTAGTGTTGCGCGCCGCGCGCCTGACCGCTCCAGAAGCGTTGATCCTCGGCTTGGTGAATCAGGTGATGCCGAAGGGCTCGGACTTCTTGCGCGAGGTGATGGCCTGGGCCGATCCGATCCTGAACGGCGCACCGCTGGCCATCAGCGCCGCGCTGCACGCCATGCGCGGGGCCGCCACGCGCGAGCTCCGCGCGGGACTCGCGCTGGAGCGCAAGGCGTACGAGGCGTGCCTCAGCAGCGAAGACCGCCTCGAGGCGCTGGCTGCGTTCAACGAGAAGCGCAAGCCGGCCTTCAAGGGCCGCTGAGCTACTGCGCCGCCGACGCAGGCGGCTCCACGATGGCCTTGGGCTTGCCCTTGTCCACCTTCATCTTCACGTGGAAAAACTGCTTCAACGGCCGACGATCCGCCGTGGTCTCACCGAGCCCCCACAGCGCGACCTCCAAATCGAGCGTCTCACCGATGGCCAGCACCCGTCCGCCCTTGGCCGGAAAATCCCGCGAGAAGCTGGTGCTGGAGGAGCCGATGGTGAGCTCGCCCTCGCCCTCTCGCTGATCGCCGATACGCTCTGCCTCCGTGCTGCCCTTCTTGAGCACGGCGGCCGCGAACGCGAGCGGTCCATTCTTGGGGTTCAGCAGCACGTGCTCTTTGCCGTCCGTCGCCTCCGCCTTGACCGTTACCTTGGCGCCCCAGCCCTGCCCCACCTGCTTGGCCTGCGCCGAAGCCAAGAAACGCACGCCGGCCACCTCGATCTTCAACCCCTCGGGCGTGACGACGTACCTCACTTCGCGTAGCGCGTTGGGATCTTTGCTCGTCTTCGGCGGCTCGGCCTGTGCGGGCTCGGGCTCGGCCGTGTCCGCTACGTCCGCCGCAGGCTCGGCCGAGACAGGCTCCGCTTCTGGCTCTGGTTCCGGCGGCGGAGCTTCGCCCGCTTCGACGGCGCTCTTCGGCTCGGGCTTCTCCCCGCCGCACGCGCCCAGCGACGTGGCCAGTAGCCAGGCGCCGAGCAAAGCCTGAAAACCGATGCCCAGGGCTGCGCAGCTCTTCATGCGCTCACGATACAACGCTCAAGCGTGGTGCGCGACGTCGGAGATACGGCGCACGGTCTCCGCGTGCTGAAGCAGCCCCTTCTGCCTGATGCCCAGGCGGCCGACCAGCGTGAACAAGCGGGGCAGGTGCGTCCAAAACGGCCCCTTCCACCCGAGCACGCGGAACGCTTGCTTCATCATGGCCGCCATCGCCGGGCTCATCACCGTCTCGGCGTTGGTCATCCAGTTGGGGTGGCGCTCGGCCGCCTTCACGAGCGTGCCGTACAGCTCGTTCAAGTCCAGCTGCGGTGACAGGAACCACGAAGGCTCGAACAGCGGATCGTCCTCGGCGAACCAACCCAAGTCCTTACAGGTGCGCTCCAGGGGCGTACCGGCGTAGACACGGATACCGGTCGAGAACAGCACCACGTCCGTGGGCGGGATGTGCTGCTCGCAGAACTCGAGCGTCTCGCGCACGGTGTCCATCGTTTCCTCGGGTGCCCCGAGCATGAAGAACCAATAGGTGGTCATGCCGGCGTCGCGCAGCGCCTTGGCGGCCCGCTCCACCGCGTGCTTCTTGAAGCCCTTGCTCAGCGTGCGCAGCGTGGTCTCGGACGCGCTCTCCGGTGTGCACATCACGTTCTTGAAGCCGGCGGCCCGCAGCGTGCTGACCAGCTCGGGCGTGACCGAAGCCGGGTTCAGTCCCATCGTGGAGTACTGCGCCGGCAGCTTGCGCTCGGCCAGCGCCTCGCACAGCGAGCGAGCGTGCGCGAGCGGCAAGTTGAAGGTGGAGTCCACGAAGTCCACGCTGGTCACGCCGTGGCCGAGCACCGCCTGCTCGATCTCGTCGACGACCGCACGCGCTTCACGCAGCCGGTAGGCGTGCCCTTCGATGTTGTTGTACACGCAGTACGCGCACTTGAGCGCGCAGCCCCGCTTCGTCTGCACCGAGTAGGGCGAGCCGGCGCGAGCGTAGCGTGCGAGATCGAGCCAGCGGAAGGCTTCGCTGCGACCGGCGCTCGCCAAGTCGCGCACCAGCGCGCGGCCAGCCAGCGGCTCGCCGCGCAGGCGACGACCCGTGTCCAGCACCGGCAGCGGCTGCGCGCTGCC
>JAEYOT010000597.1 GCA_023411445.1 Pseudomonadota bacterium | reverse complement strand
GTCTGCCCGCGCGAACAGCGCCCGAAAGCGATCCAGCCGGGTGAACTCGGCGCGGCCGGCGGTGCCTTCGTCCGCGTCCATCACCGCCGCCGAGATGACTCCAACTACCTCGCCGGACTCACTCACGACGGGGCCGCCCGAGTCACCTGGGCAGATCGAGGCGGTGGCGCGGAAACGGGCGTCTGAGATCGTGTCCACGTGCGCGGTGGGGCGCTTGCGGCGGTGCAAGGCGTCCGACGACAGCGCGCAGCGCCCGAAGCCGATCGGCTGGATTTTCTCTTTCAGCGCGGGCGCGCTGTCGATGCGGGCCGCGCGCGTCTCCATCCCGACCAGCGGTCGGTCCAGCACCAAGATGGCGATGTCGCCGTCGCCCGCGGCGTGACCGCAGGTGGGCGTGATGATGGCGCGCACGGAGGCTTCACCCCAGGGCAAGTCGTCGCCGCCGAGCTCGACGCGCACGTCCTCCGGCTTGACGTGGTGAGGGAGCATCTCGTTGCTGGGTGAGCGAGCCGACACGCAGTGGTGAGCGGTGAGCACGCGGTCGTCCTCGATCAGGGCGCCGGAGCAGCTCACGCTGCCGATCACCAACCTTACGACGTAGTCATCCCTGCTGGTGAGCAAGAACGGCAGCTCCAGCGAAGGCGGGAGCTCGGGCGTTGCTGCGGACGCGGGGCGCGGCGCGGCCGCGGAAGGCGACTGGCTCAGCAGCGGAACGCCAGCGCAGCCGGTCAGCGCCGCGGCCACGGCGAGCATCTCGAGCGACGGACCAAGCTTAGTCAAGTCGGAGACCCCATGGGAACCATGCTGGGACAACGGCCGCGCGCGGAAGTTCCGACACCTCGCCAATAATAATCTTGGCTCTGGCGCGCGAGTAGGTGCGTGGATGTGCGCGCTCTACGACAGCACGAGGTCGTCTTTGTGGACGACCAGGAGCTCCTTCGCGTCGCCGAACAGCAGCGACAGCTCCGCTTGCTGCTTGCCGGCTGCTCGCGAAACATCCAGCGCACCCAGACGGGTGAGGCCGCGACCGATCTCGTTGCCGCCGAGCCCGACGAGCCGCACGGCGTCGCCCGCGTTGAACTCGCCGCGCACACCGGCGACCCCAACCGGGAGCAGGCTGCTCCTACCGGCGCGCAGCGCTTGCTCCGCGCCCGCATCGACCAACACGGTGCCGCGTGGTCGCAGGGTGTAGGCGATCCAGTGCTGACGAGCTTTGAGCGGCGTGCGTCGTGGCACCAGCGTGCCCACGTCCTTCCCGCTCAAGATGTCCTTGATGACGTCGGGCCGCGACGCGCGGGCGATCACGACGGAGGCTCCGGAGTGGCAAGCCTTGTAAGCGGCGTCGAGCTTGCTGTGGATGCCACCGCTGCCCAAACGTTCACCCTGCTGCGCGACGGTGCCGAGCTCTGCGGCGTCGTTCATCACCGGGATGCGCTCGCCGTCGCGGTCGAGCACGCCTTCCACGTCCGTGAGCAGCACCAGCAGATCCGCCGAGACGAGGGGCGAGACCATGGCCGCCAGCTGGTCGTTGTCTAGCCGGATCTCGGCGGTGGACACGGTGTCGTTCTCGTTGACGACCGGGATGGCGCCCGCCTCCAGCAGCTCTGCGAACGCGTCGCGCGCGTTGTTGACTCGCTCGCGATCCGCCAAGTCGTCGTGGGTGAGCAGCACCTGCGCGACCGTGAGCCCGACGGCGCTGAAGGCTTCGTCCCAGCGCCGCATCAGCACGCTCTGCCCGGCAGCGGCGGCCGCTTGCAGCTTGCCCGTCTCCTTGGGCCGGCTGCGATAACCCAGCCGGCCCCTGCCGAAAGCGATGGCGCCGCTCGTCACCAAGACGAAGCCGCGCTTCGGTCCGGCCAGGCCGCTCAGCTCCGCGGCAAATTTCTGCTGCAGCTCGCCGTCACCAGCGAGAGCCTTGGAGCCAACCTTGACAACGATGCGTCGTGAGTGCGTGAGCTCGCTGCGGGCCGTCACGGCGCCGCTCATAGCACGAGCCGAGCTCAACTACATGGTGGCGCCGAGGTACTGCTTGATCAGACCGAGCTCGGCGTCCGTGAGCAGCGTGGTGTCGAACTTGGGCATGTAGAACTTGCGCTGGTTCGGCACACTGCCGAAGCCGTTGCGGACGGCGGCGTCGATCGCAGAGCCCGGGGCGCCGGCCAGCAGCTTGACGCCGGACGAGCCACCGGTGGCCGATACCGGGCCGTGGCAATTGCCGCAGAAATCTTTGTACAGACCTTCGGGCGTGGTGGGCTTGGGCTGGCCGTTGAGCCAGGCGACGACGGCCTGGACGTCCGCGTCCGAGATCACGGCGGAGCCCAGGGGCGCCGGCGGGTCCGCCGGGAACGCGACCATACCCGTGGGCATGTCCATGGAGTCCTTGCGGCCGTTGCGGATGACGTAGGTCGCGAAATCAGCCGGGATGTGCCGGACCTCAGGCGCCAGAATCGGGGAGCCCTGCCCGGCGTCGCCGTGGCAGGAGATGCACGACGAGCTCCAGACGGCGGGGGCGGCGGTAGCGCCTTGCGGCGCGTCCGTGCTCGAGAGGATGACGAAGCTGTTCTCGCCGTCGATCGGAGCGACCTTCTCCTGGACGGGAGTCTTGGAGCCGCCGCCGCCGCCGGGCGGATCCTCTTCGGCGCCGGAGCAGCCCGAAATCGCGAGGCTGCCGATGCAAGCTACCAGAATCGCCCAACCAGTCTTCATCTGATGCATAACGCTATGTCGCTCCTCAAGCTTGAGGCAATGGTCTTACTGATCCGAGAGCACACCGCAACTAGAAATCGGCCGTCTAGCCTCGCGCGGTCACGATTTGTTCCAGCTGCCGCGTCGCGCAGACGCTTGGCCATCTCTCCCAGCTCCGCCGTCTTCGTGTCCGAGCTTGGTCTTCACCGGGCGAGCATGTGTGCGCACGTGTACACGTAGGTGGCGGACCACGCCTCATTTTCGTCATCGTAAAAATCTATCGATGGTGTTCTGGACGACCGAGCCTGCACGCCGTGCCTAGCTCGCCTGCCAAAGAGACCAACTGTTGGCCAGCCGCAGCAGCTGCCCAACTCCACGCATTGGGCGCCATTTTCGTCGCACGGGCCGGCTCCGAAATGAAGCGGACGTAAAGGGCTGGTGTAAGGTGCCGCACCCTACTGCGTTGGGTGGGTGAGTCGATGACAAGCATTCGTTTTGGGCTCGGCGTGGCCC
>JAEYOT010000492.1 GCA_023411445.1 Pseudomonadota bacterium | reverse complement strand
GCCTACGGCTGGCTCTCGCAGCGCCCGTGCTGGTCGGCTGCGGCGCGCGGCTGGACGCGGGCTACGACACACCGCACGGACCGCTGCCGGTGGACGAGCGCAGCGCCATGCTCGTGACCAACGACGGCGCGCGGGACAACTGGCAAGCCGAGTACGCAGCCGTGCTGGCCGCGACCGGCCGCCTCAAGCTGCTCGGCTTCGTCGTCAACTCGAGCGCCGAGTACCCCGAGATCGAGACCAACGTGTCGGAGCTCCGCCGCATGGTCAGCGCTGCGCGCGGCAGCGGCATGCGCGGCGTACCGGAGCCGACCGCCAGCATCGCACCGGCGCTGGTGCGACCCGACAGTGGCGTCATCGAGGACACCGTGCCGAACCGCTCGGAGGGCGCGCGGCTGATCTTGGAGGCAGCGGCGCGCCACGGCACGGCTGTGCACCCGCTGGCCATCGCCACCGGCGGCGCGCTGACCGACGTGGCGGACGCCTACCTGCTCGATCCGACGTTGGCTGAGCGCAGCGTGGTGGTCGCCTCGCTGGGACGCATCGAGGGCAGCGGCGCGCGCACCGGAGATCCGAACGGCAATCGCGACCCTTGGGCGACGGAGATCGTGCTTTCGCGCATGCGCTACGTGCAGGTCAACGGCTACTACCAGCAGTCGCTGGACGTGCCGGAGGAGCGAGTCGCGGAGCTGCCGAGCAACGCGTTCGGCGCCTGGATCAGCGAGAAGCGCGCGGACATCCTGGAGCTGCGCGTCGCATGCGACCAAGTCAGCGTGCTGGCAGCGGCGCTGCCGTGGTTCCCGACCGACGTGAGCCGCATGCGCCTGGACACCGAAGATCGCAGCCTACTCGTTCCGGACGAGGCCGGACCGCTCTGGCACGTGGCGGGCTCGCTCCACGAACGAGCCCGCGAAGAGCTATGGACCAGCTTGCTCAGCGCGGGCACGTTCGGCGGCTGACTCCGCTCACCACACCAAGCTGAAGCCGGCGTTGATGAAGTTGACCACCTGAATCGGCTTGATGATGTTGACGATATTGGGATTGTTCGGATCCGGCTCGCCGTACTCGTACAGGTTGTGCTCCGCGCGGAAGTACTCCAGCGCGAAGATGACGGGGCCCATCGTCTGGTAAAGGCCGGCGGTGATGGCGAAGTTCTTCTTGAGCAGCTGCGGGTTCGCCACCGCGCCAGCGGACGTGACCGCGTCAGGGTCGCTGTCCGCTTTGTCGAGCAGGAACACGCCCGCTCCGCCGGCGACCTTGAGGTTGATCGACTCGAACGTGAACGCTCCCAAGCCGAAGCCACCGCGCGACTTGCGTGGCTCGCCGAGCGCATCGATCGGAGTCTGACTCTCTTCGATGTAGCTGATGGGGCTGATGGCTTGGCCGACGAAGCCAGCTCCGCCCACCATCACGGGTCCGAGCTCGACCATGGCGCCGCCTTGGGCGCCCCAGGCCGTCGCCTCGATGTCCTTGAGCTCGCCGTCGATGGCCGGAGAACCTTCCAGCTTCTGCCAGTAGCCGTTGGCGAAGACGGTGAGCAGCTCGGGCACCCGAAATTTGGCCTCCGCCTCCAAGCGAGGGAGCGGAGTGCGGTTCAGCTGCGCGTTGGCGACGTTGGCGGGGTCGAAGATGCCGACCGCGAGCTCGAAGCCGCCGAGGGAGGGCGTGGTGTAGACGAAGCCAGGCTCGAACGACGGGAAGATGGCGCCAAAGCCGGCCATGCCGCAGGCGCCGCCCGACGCGTTCTCGATCATGCACGGGTAGCCCATGCCGTACTCGTGGGCGATGGCCGCGTCCGTCAGGATGCCGCCGCGGCCGAATAGCGCCAGCATGCTGCCGCCGGTCACGCTGCCCCACGAGCCTTCCAGCTTGCCGTACAGCTCGCGCGGATCCACGCCTCCGGGCATGTTCTTCGTGCGTGAGCCCGAGGTGCTCATCCACAGCGCCGTACGGGCCGTCACCTTCAGATCCGGGTACAGCTGCTTTTCGACAGTGAAGCCAAGGATGCTCGCCAGAAAGCCGTTCCGGATGCGCGTCGAGCGCAGCTCGTCATTGCTGTCTTTCGTATCCTTGGTGACTGTACCGACGTAGTCCGGCTGGCTCTCCGGCACGCCCGTCCCGCGCGCCACGCTGAGGAACGCGTTGACGCGGCCGTCGGTCGCAACCTTAAAGCCTCCACCTTCACCCAGCACCACCTCGGCAAACACGGGCGTCTGCCAGGTGAGCGCAGCCAACACGGCCGCTCCCGTCGCCTTCCGCATCTTCATGTGTCCTGCTTCGGCGGCCCTACTCTCGACTCCGCTCCTCGAGCGGGCCGCCTGCTCGTTGATAGTGAGTTACCCGCTCAGTCGCGGTCGCGGGGAATGACCCAAATGTTGCGGTACGAGACCGGCTGCACGGAGCTGTGGTCTTGCAGCAGCAAGCCGCGCGGCATGCAGTTCTCCGGGAGCCCCGCCTCGGTCTGGTTGGGCGCCTCGACGTTCTCGTGCACGACCATGCCGTTGAGCGTCACCTTCACGAACTTGGCGTTCGCCGTCTTTTGGCCTTGCTCGTTGCAGACCTGAGCCTTGAACTCGATCTCGTAGGTGTTCCACTGCTCGTGCTGGAAGCAGGCGACGACGGAGGGCGCGCGGATGCCGTAGAGCGCGCCGCAGCCATCGAGGGCCGGCGGCTTGCCGTAGGTGTCCAGCACCTGCATCTCGTAGGAGCTCTTCAAATAGACGCCGCTGTTGCCTCGCTCCTGCCCCTGCACTTCGGCGGGCAGCATCGGAGTCTTGTACTCGACGTGAACGAACACATCTTGGAACGTCTGCTTGGAGATGATGTCGCCCGTGCCGGTCTGCACGGTCATCGTCTTGTCCGGGTTGTTCTTCCACGGGTTGGCGCCGCCGCCGTTGCGCTTGACCCAGCCGCTGAAGCTCTCGGCTGACCCGTCGAAGAGCACGATTTTGTTCGCTTCCGGATCCGCGCCGCCGGAGCCGCCCATTCCCCCACCACCAGCCGCGCCGCCGCCGCCACCGCTGCCGCCTTCGGGTGCGCCGCCCGTGCCGGCCATCGCCGCCGAGCCTGCCTGACCATTCGTGTCGCTACCGCCCTGGGGCGCGCTGCCAGCCGTGCCGGGGTCCGCGCTGCCACCGGTGCCAGCCGTCCCCGGATCGGCACTGCCACCACTGCCGTTGCCCGCTGCGGTCGTGCTCGAGCCGGCCATACCCGGGATCATGACCTGGGTGATTTCGGGCTCGCTGCTGCAGCCGACGCCGATACCGACGCCGACGATACCGAGCGAAACCAGAAGCGATGAGGACAGTCGTGAGCTTTGCATCGTCGAACCTGTGCTGAGAGGAGCGTGGACG
>JAEYOT010000430.1 GCA_023411445.1 Pseudomonadota bacterium | reverse complement strand
GTGTACTTCACCACCCGCGCGGTGGACGCCCGCGATCGCCTGCAAGCGAGCGTCGATCGCGCGGTCCAAGGCAAAGGCGAAGCAGACCTCGACTTACTGGAGCAGCAGCGTCGCAACGAGTCACGCGCGCGCGTGCTGACGGTGGTGGGAGGGGCGCTCGCCGTCAGCGGCGTGCTGATCTTGATCTTGACGCCTCGGGAATCGACCGCACCCAGCGCCACCGTCTCCGTGAACGCGGACGTCGTGCGCCTGCAGGTGTCGCGCCGCTTCTGACGCGCACTCGAGCGCGCTCACTAGTCATTGCTGCAAACGCGACCCGTAAGCGTGGCAGCCGCGACGCCGCCGTGGTCGAGTTCGCGTGAAGGGTGCGACAGGGCGGCCGGGGCGCCGTCATGTCAGAAGACGATGAGCGAGCGCCTTCTCTTCCCGAGGCTGCGTCAGACAGTCTGGTTGGGCCCAATCGCCCTGGCCGCCACGACGTGCATTGCAGACGTCAATGTGCCTGTCTGCGTGTACGACCACGACTGCGGCGCAGGGGGTGAAGGCTTGAGCGTAGGCCGTGCCGGCGAGGGCGGCGAGGGCGGCGAGGGCGGCGCCGGGGGCGAAAGCGGGCAGTCCCCCTGGCAAGGCGGCACCAGTGCCGGTGCCGAGGGCTCGGAGCCCAATCTGCTCGGAGGCAACCAGGGAGACTCGGGCCGCGCCGGCGCGCAGTCCTGCCCAGGGTGCAGCATCGAGCCGCGTCACCCCCTCGAGCCCTGCCAGGGGCGACCCTTCAAGGTCTCGCTGAAGATGAGCGGCGGCGTTCCGCCCTACCAATGGCAGCTCACGCCTCAACCTCCAGGCTGGTCCCTAGCCATTGAACCGACGGCGTCCGACGTCGGCATCTTGCGAGCTGAAGCCGTAGGCGCGGAGGATCACACGGTCACGGTCACGGTCACGGACGTGGAGGGTCGTCAGCAGACGAAAACATTGCCCTTCAAAGCGCGCACCACCTGCTGGTTCGCCCACACTGCGGTGGGTGAGACGGGCGCCGAGCTCTTCCTCCTGGATCCGCTCGCGGAAGAACCCGAACGGGTGAAGCTCGCCCACAACGTGGGCGTCGTGGATTTCGCGTTCTCGCCCGACGGTCGTTTCCTGGCTTACCGCTTCGGGCCCGGGCAATCCAAGCGCCTCGCGTTGGTGGAGCTAGCCACTCTGGAAGAGCAGCTCTTGAACTTCAACGAGGACGAGGTGCTCCAGCTCGCGTGGTCACCTGATTCAACGATGTTGGCTGCCGCTTTCAGGGCCAACAACAAGACTTACCTCGGAGCAGCGCGTTTGCCCGCGCCAGGCTCGGAGGACTCGCCAGTCGAGCTCACGCCCACGCTCGCCTTCGTCGAATCGGAGCTGTCTTGGGTGGGGACCCGCTTCGTCGTGTACCACGCCGCCATGATCGTGCCTGACGCGGAGAACTTGGAGGACGTATTCGTCGGCGACGACAACCCGCTCGGCTTCCGCACCGCCTTCTTCGCCGAGCTTCTGCCGAGCGGGTTCTCCGCTCAGCAT
The DNA here is from genome assembly GCA_023411445.1 of Pseudomonadota bacterium. GTDB lineage: Bacteria > Myxococcota_A > Polyangia > Polyangiales > Polyangiaceae > PMG-095. The sequence goes on along the minus strand of JAEYOT010000430.1, from coordinate 3,624 downwards.
GCCACCGTAGGGACGTTCGATCCGGATCTCTCCATCCAGACGACCTCCGATGGCTTCTATGCGATCACGGCAGGACCGCCGTTCACCCACTTCACCGCGCTACCCGAGGATACCACTCCGCACTGGAGCATCAGCTTGATAGCGCCGAGCGGCGCTTACACGGCGGTGCTTGAAGAGTCGAGCCTTGCCTTTCAGGCAGCCACTGATGGCTTCGTCTCTGCGCCTGCGGCAACGAGCAAGGCAGGAGAAACGTGCCCGCAGCTGCTGGCATGGTCTACCGGCACCGAGCGCGTCGCCTGCGTCGCTGACGTGAACACCAGTGGCACGCAGGGCGAGCTCCGCTTCTTCACATTGGCTGCGAACAGCTCGGAGCTGGAGCTCCAGACCCTGCCGCTGCCGGCACAGGTCGGCTACGGCACCGCCGCCGCCCAGGAAACCGCGCGCAGCTTTTCGCCGTCGGGCCGCTTCTTCGCCTTCACGCGCGTCACCGCCGAGCAGACGTACCTGCTGTGGACGGATGTCAGCGCTCAGAACCTGGTCTTGAACGGGGGCATCGGCATCGAGCATGAGGTTGAGCCGCCCATCACGCGTCTCGCCTTCTCCGCTGACGAACGCTTCTTGGCCCTGCAGCGCGGTAGCCGGCTCGCCGTGCAATCCCTGACGACGTCCGAGATCGTCGTCCTCGACAAAGGGCTGCCGGTGGGCGAGCGCTGCACCGAAGAATTCCCCAATGCGCCCGCCAAACATTGCGCTTATACGGATCGAGTCGCTGCCTTACGCTGGGCGGCTGACTCCAGGGCTCTGATCCATCGCGTGACTGACCGCTTGGTCGTCACGCACCTCTCCACGTTCCCCACGTTCTTCACGTCCGAGTTGCCCGCCCTGCCGTGTGCAGCGGGCGAGTGCTCGGAGCAACTCGCCTTCCAGCCCACCGTTTCTCCCTAACCACACCCTCATTTCACCAAAGGTTCCACCATGTCCAAGCATACGCCCCTCTTGCCCGTGTCCGGAGTGCTCGAGAGCCCCGGCAAGCTCACGCTCACCCTCGCCCCTCCTTACAAGCCCGAGCTGGGTCTCACGCACATCGTCATCATCCAAGTGCCGAATGGCCCCGTCAAAGGGGATATCATCAAGAAGCTCGCACAGGTTTTCGTCAATCCACAGCTGTTTGCGGCGCTGGATGCTTGGGCGTCCTCAGAGCAGCCGCTCTACGTCAGCCTGGCCTACGACGGCACTAAGGTGAAGGACATCGTCTACACGCGGCTCATCCCCGTAGCGGCCAGCACCCAGGCTGAGGCGATGGAAGAGCACCTCGACGCGCACCTGGGGTCGGAAGCGTACGCTAACTCCGCCGAAGCCAAGCAAGACGGAGCGCCTCCATCCTAGAGGCAGCCTCATCTGCTCTGGCGACCGTGCTCAGTCACAGCCAGGAGGGGGACCTGTCTACTGACAAGCGCCCAAGGGGGGGCCAGATGGGCGCTAAGCGCGGCGCGCAGGCAAGTACTCGCCAACGTACTTTCGTTTCCAGTGCTGACCCGTGGCGCGGCGCTCGGCGCGGCTGCACAGCTCGTAGCGGTAGAAGCTAGCGCGCACGTAGGTGGGCGGCCGCTCGCGAAACGGATTGCGGCGAAAGAGCGCCAACGTCGCGGCGTCTCCGGCGAGCAGCTTGTCCACGAGGCGGATGAACCACAGCGGGTGGCCACGGGTGAGCACGCCGCGCTCGGTCACCACGCAGCGCAGCGGTAGGAACCACATCAGCCAATCCAAGCGCAGGTGGTAAGGCGCCCATTGTCGCGGCCTCTGCCGCGGATCTCCGGGCTTACCGGGCAGCTCATACGCGCGCCAAACGCTGCTCGTTGACGGCGACGCCTCGTCCGTCCCTTCCAGGATGACCTCATAGCGCTGCCGCGTGACGCTCCCGAAGGCGCCGTAGCTACCGACCAAGTGCAGCGGATTGTAAGTCGCGTTCATGGCTTGATGGGCCGAGCACAGGTTCAGGATCGGCTTGATGCTCAAGAGCGCCGTTGCCAGAGCCAGCAGGTACAGCAGCCACTCGAATGCCGCTGGCCTCGGCACCAGCGTCGGCGCGCTGCCCGGCACCACCGCGCCCAGCACATCGCCACTGACAGCGCTCAGCGCTAGCACCACGGTGAGCCAGTTCAACCACGCGTAGTTTCCACTGATGATGAGCACGAGCTGGTGCAGGATGATGAGCGCGCCGGCCACGGCCGCTACCGGCGCAGGCCCCCATAGGCCGAACGGGACCACCAGCTGCACGAAATGGCTGAAGGCGACGCTGGCGCGCTGAACGAACCTTGGCAGATGGTGAAAGAAGGCGCTCAGCGGGTTGGGGAGTGGTTGCGTCTCGTGGTGGTAGTAGAGGGCGGTGAGATCGCGCCAGCAGCTGTCACCGCGCAGCTTGATCAACCCCGCCCCCAGCTCCACGCGAAACAACATCCAGCGCAAGGCCAGCACCGGAATGACGCTCGGCTCCATGTCGGAGGGGCCCAAGAAAGTGGCGAAAAACCCAGCCTCCAGCAGCATCGACTCCCAGCCAAAGCCGTAGAAGGTCTGGCCCACGTTCACGATCGAAAGGTACAGCCCGTACAACGTGAGCCAGACAACGCACGACAACCACCAGGGTCCTGCGTCAGCCCAGCCGACCACGACGAGCAGCGAAAGCGCCACGCCACACCAAGCCACTAGGCTGGCGAAGCGCTCCGAGTAATGCAGATGAAACAAGCTGGGCTCCTCCGCCCAATGCACCTGCTTCAAGAAAGCCGGAGCCGGCAATAGCCCCCGCTCGCCGAGAAGTGGTCGAAACTGCCGCGCAGCGCACTGGAAGGCGAGGAAGTAGATCACCCCGAGACCGCGCTGGAGGGCGAGGCGCGTCAGCCAAAGATCGCCGAAGTAGGCCTGCCACATCCGCTGCTGGGCTCCGATGGTCACGGGGGCACGTCGCGTGCCAAGTCGATGCCGCACCCCACGGTGATGTCCGGGAAAGCACGGCTAGCGCGCTGCGCTCCTTGGCGTATAGCTCAAGATGTGGCGCTCTCCCCCACCCGCTGCCTATCCTGCCGCGCGTTCGCGCTGAAGGCGATCGCGACCGGCACCACGTGCGAATGTGGCGGTGCGCTCGAGGTCCTGGTCGGCGGCGAAGCCAGCTACACCTCCGCTGATCACTCGCTGTTCGACGCCGTCGTAGCGACGCTCTACACCGCGCTGACGCCAGCAACGGCGGGGAAATTGCTGCAGGAGCTGCAGGCCTGCGGCGAGCGTTCACCGCTGTTCAAGCTGGGCTGGCTCGCACAGCTTGCACCAGCCTTGTCCGTCATCGAGCTCATCGCCAGCGCAGACTTGCTGACGGCGCACAAGGCCGTCAGCATGATCGGCACGGTGTTGGAGGCGATGCGGAAAGACGGCCGCGCCTCGGGCTTCGTCGCTAGCAGCGGTGATTCAAGGCAAAAGGGCGGCGGCAGAGGCTGAGCGCCCCGAGCTGGCGCGAGGCCTGCGACTCGAGCGAAAACGTGGCTCTTTCGCGTCCAGCTCACACTGCTGTCCGGCCTGCTCGGCGAGGCCCAGCAGCTGTGTGACCAGCGCGCTCGGGCGCGGGCGGTGCAGAGC
>JAEYOT010000334.1 GCA_023411445.1 Pseudomonadota bacterium | reverse complement strand
GCCCTGCTCGTCGATGACCTGCGCGCCGAACTTCTTGGCGCCGTCTAGCTTGGCTTTGCCGACCTTCTCACCTGCGACCAAGTACGTGGTGCCCTTCTTCACCTTGTCGTGCACCTCGCCGCCGGCGTCGCGGATGTCCTGATGTACGTCCTCGCGCTTCTTCGAGAGCACGCCGGTCACGCAGAAGCTCATGCCCAGCAGCGGCCCTTCGCTCTTCACGGCGGCGACGGGCTGCGGCCGCGACACGCCGCGCTCCACCAGTCGCTCCAGCAGACGCCGTGACTCCGGCGCGCGCAAATAGGCGACCACGCTCTCGACCATCTTCGGTCCGAAGCCGGAGATGGCGCTGAGATGCGCGCGCGCTTGCTCCTCATCCCAGCTCATCAGCGTGGGCAGATCGCGCGCGGCCTCCGCCAGCTGCCGCGCCGCCACCTGGCCGATGTGATCGATGCCCAAGCCAGTGATCAGGCGATCCAAGGTGCGCTCTTTGGAGCCCTGGATCGAGCTGACCACGTTCTCGGCGCTCTTCTTGCCCATCCGCTCGAGCTTCATCAATGATTCGGCGGTGAGATCGTACAGATCGGCGAGGTCCGTCACCTGCTTGCCAAGGACGAGCTGACCGATCAGCACCTCGCCCAGGTTGTCCACGTCCATGGCGAAGCGGCGTGAGTAATGGAGCAGCGCGCCCTTCATGCGGTCCGGGCACTGCGGGTTGGGGCAGAACACGGCCACCTGCCCCTCTTCTTTCTGGACGGCGCTGCCGCAGCACGGGCACTGCGTGGGCATCTCGAAGGGCGGCACCTCCGTCGTGCGCGCGGCGTGATCCACCGACACCACCTGCGGGATGATCTCGCCCGCTTTCTCGATCACCACGCGATCCCCCACGCGAATGCCCAGCGTCTGCACGATGTCCGCGTTGTGCAGCGACGCTCGGGCCACGGTTGTGCCAGCGAGCTGCACCGGCTCCAAGTTGGCCACCGGCGTGAGCGTGCCGGTGCGGCCGACCTGCACGTCGATGCTGAGCACGGTGGTGGTGGCGCGCTCCGCGCCGAACTTGTACGCGATGGCCCAACGCGGAAATTTCGCTGTCGCGCCCAGGATGGCTTGCTGCGCGAATGAGTTCACCTTCACCACAGCGCCGTCCGTCTCGTACGGGTAATCCTTGCGCGCGGCGTCGATGGCGGTGATCGCTTCCCACACTTCCTCGAACGTAGTGCACACCCGGTGCAAGCGGTGCGTGGGCAAGCCAAGCTCCGCCAGAGCGTCCAGCGAGCCCGAGTGCGTGTCGGAGAGCTCCGGGCCCTCCACCACTTGCCAGGCCATCACGCGCAGCGGGCGCTCGGCCACCACGCGCGGATCCAGCATGCGCAGGCTGCCGGCGGCGGCGTTACGCGGGTTGGCAAACGGCGCTTCACCCTGCTTGACGCGCGCCTCGTTGATGCGCGCCAGATCGCGCCGATAAATCACGACTTCGCCGCGCAGCGTGAGGTTCTTTTGGTAGGGGATGGTCAGCGGCAGCGAGCGGATCGTGCGCAGGTTCTGCGTCACCTCCTCGCCGCTCTGCCCGTCTCCACGCGTGGAGCCCTGCACCAGCCGGCCCTCGCGGTACAAAATCTCGATGCTGCCTCCGTCGAGCTTGGGCTCGACGCAGAAGGTCGGCTCCACCGCCGCCGGCAAGCCCTGGCGCACGCGGCGGAAGAACTCGGCCAGCTCGTCCTTGCCGTAGGTGTTGTCGAGCGACATCATGGGTGGCACGTGCGGCACCGTGCGCAGCTCGCCGCGCGGCGCACCTCCGACGCGCTGGGTCGGCGAGTCGGGGCTGGCCAGCTCGGGGTGGCTCCGCTCCAGCTCACGCAGCTCGGCGTACAGGGCGTCGTACTCGCGGTCGCTGATCTGGGGATCGTCGAGCACGTAATAGCGGTGGTCGTGAGCCCGGATTTCTTCGACCAATTTACGGTGTCGCTCGAACTGTGGCTGCGGCATCGCGCCGGAGGATAGCTGATGCGCGTTGTCACGGCTGCGGCTCGGGCTATTGTCCGCCGCGCCGATGCCCGAGCCCCGCCCTGACGCCTCCACCGCTGCTCCCGAGCCGGAGTCGTCGCTGCACCGGGTGCCCACCGATCCGCCCTCTTCCGAGCCGTTGAGCAGCGCGCGCGCGAGCGAGCGACGGAAAGAAGGCCTGCTGTGGCGCATCGGCGGCGTGATCCGCACCGTGCGACCGCACCAGTGGGTGAAGAACGTCTTCGTGCTCGCGCCGGTCGTGTTCGCGAAGGAGATCTTCGATCGCCGGCTGCTGGAGAGCGCGGCCGCGGCGTTCTTCGTGTTCTGTCTGCTGGCCGGCGCCGTCTACGCCATGAACGATTTGGCGGACATCGAGGCGGATCGCAAGCACCCGGTCAAGCGCCACCGCCCGATCGCTTCCGGTCGCGTGCCGGTGCCGGTGGCGCGTGCGCTAGCAGCCATCTTGGTCGTCGGCTCGCTCGTGTGGGCGTACGTGATTCGCCCGGAGTTCGCGCTGGTGGCGGCCGTGTATTTCGCGCAGAACGTGGCCTACAGCTTCAAGCTCAAGCACGTCGCCTACCTAGACGTGAGCTTCATCGCCGCTGGCTTCGTGCTGCGCGTGATGGGCGGCGGCTTCGCCACGCGCACGCCGGTCTCCAACTACATCTTGGTGTGCACGGCGCTGCTCGCGCTGTTCCTGGGCTTCGGCAAGCGGCGGCATGAGCTGTCGGCCGCTGCCGGCAAGGCATCGCTGCAGCGGGCCGCGCTCGAGCAGTACAGCAAGCGCGGCTTGGACCTGGCGCTGGCCGCCACCGGCGTCGCCACCGTCGCTACTTACGTGATCTACACGCTGGATCCGCGCACGCGCGCGTTCTTCCGCAGCGACAGCCTGTGGCCCAGCTCGCTGTTCGTGATGCTGGGCGTCGGGCGCTTCTTGCAGCTGGTCAAGAGCCGCCCCAAGTCCGAGAGCCCGACGCAAGAGATGCTGCGCGATGGTCCCTTCGTCGGCATCGTGCTGATGTGGGTCGTGCTCGTGATGTGGGTCGTGTACCGGCTCAAGCCAGGCTAGCGAGCGGCTTCGCAAGGCTTTCGGACGCTCGCCCATCGCCTCGTGGCGACGCGCTGGTCGTCGATAGGTGCCCCTCGCGTAGCCGTGGGTAGCCCTCAGCCGGTGTCGGACTTGCGATCGGCGACCAAGAGCAATCCGCTCGAGGCCGGCGCGTCCTCAGCGGGGGTCCATAGCGCGATGTTGCCGAAGAGATCGCGCGTGGTGATGGTGGCGACAGGGCGCGATCGCGCCATACATTCGTCCACGAAGCGCTTGGCGCGCTGCTCGGCCGCGGCGGGCAGCACCCACACGGGCCACGTGGGTCTGCGATCGGTGAATAGGCGCTCGACTGCGTCTTCGAACGCCAGATCTTCCACGCGTCCTATTTCGTAGACGCGCGTGTCCGTCTCGCGATCCCAATCCACGAGCTGGAACACGCAGGCTTGCGGCCAGTCCCGATGGGCTAGGAAGCCTTCCAGGGGGCCATCGTAGAAGCGTGTCGCGATCACCTTGTAGAAAGGCGACTTGAGGTGTCGGAGGCTGGACGGGACGTCTGATCCGTAGCTCATGCGGCTGCCTGCTCGCGACGAACTGGATGTGAGCCGCGCGAGATGGTGAATCGCGCGCTACCACTATGGTCCCAGCTCGCTGAGGGTCGCGCAAGGCGATGGGCCCGCTTTGCGCTCGTCCACACGAGCACCACCGCCTCAGTCACAGGCCGCGAACTTGACGCGGCGCCCCGGCGCGGGGCATCAGCGTGGCTGTGAGCGAGCGACAGTCTCAAGCCGAGACCGAGAAGTACCTGAAGGAAGGTAGTGGGCCGCTCGCCGACCTAGCCCTCACGCTGCCGCTCTTCGTCGTCTACCACCTCGGCGTGGTGTGGCTCGACGTGCAGAACGCAGCGGACATGGTGACGCGCGAGCTCAAGGCCCTCGCGAGCTCCAGCCTGCCGGCGTACTCCGGCCTAACCCTGGCGATCGGCGCTGTTTTGGCCGGGATTTTGCTGGTGCTCGGGCGCGGTCACACGCTCCGCTGGCAGCGCTTCGCCCTGGTGGCGGCGGAAGGGATCCTCTACGCCATCGCGATGCGGCTCGTCGCCAGCTACGTCGTCGGCAAGGTGCCGCTCGACGCGGGTGTAGCGCCGGGTGAGAGCTGGGGCTTCATGACCGCGATCGTGCTCTCGATCGGGGCAGGCCTCTACGAGGAGATCGCGTTTCGAGTTGGGCTCTATGGCCTCGGTCGCAAGGTGGTGCTCGCGATGATGCCGGAGGCATTGCCGGGCCAGCGCCTCCTTGTCTCACTCGGCTGGGCAGCGCTGTGCGCTGCGGTGTTCAGTGGTTGGCACCACTTGGGCGACTTTGGCGAGCCGTTCGAGCTGCGAGCGTTCGTGTTCCGCTGGGTGTGCGGGCTCGTGTTCACGTTGATCTACGTGTTTCGGGGCTTCGCCCCCGTGGTCTGGACCCACACGCTTTACGACGTTTGGGTGCTGGCCTTCTGAGCCAGCACGAAGTGCTCCACGTTCCCCTTCGGACCCGGCACGCGGCAGGGGCAATCTGCCAGCACCTTGAAGCCCGCGTGCTCCACGGCAGCGAGCGCCCGCGTCACGGCCTCCGCGCGCACGGCTTGATCCGTGATGACGCCGCGTGACCGCGTCGCCTGCTCCCGCCCGACCTCGAACTGCGGCTTGATCAGCGCCAGCAGCCGGCATTCGTCCGGCGAGAAGCCGGCGATGGCAGGCAGGAGCTTGTCGAGGCTGATGAAAGAGGCGTCCACGACCGTGAGCGAAATCGGCTCGGGGAAGCTGCCCGGCGTCAGATGCCGGGCGTTGGTGCGATCCATGATCACGACGCGCGCGTCCCGGCGCAGCTTTTCCGCCAGCTGCCCGTGACCGACGTCCACCGCGTACACGCGCCGCGCGCCGTGCTGCAGGAGGCAATCGGTGAAGCCACCCGTCGACGCACCGACGTCCACTGCCACCACGTCGCGCACGTCCACTTGCAGATCTGCCAGCGCGCCCTCGAGCTTGGCGCCGCCGCGCGAGCAGTAGCGTTCCTGCTCGGTGACCCGCAGCACGGCGTCCTCGGGTACCAAATCGCCCGCCTTGGCCACGCGCTCTGTGCCAATAAATACCTGACCTGCCAGGATGCGGGCCTGAGCCTTGGTCCGGCTCTCGACCAACCCAAGCTCGACAAGTCGAATGTCTGCGCGTGTTTTCTTCACGGCCGGTGAGTCGGTATAACGCGTTGCGTTGCAGTGATCTTGCGCGGATCGCGTGTGCCGGGCAAGGATGCGCCCGCGTAATTGGGAACCGGTCTGCCCGCAAGGTCATCTGCTCTGCGTGCGCCGGCGCTTTTGAGACCCCCCTTTTGGAGGATCGTAATGAACAACGGTAAGCTCAGGATCGTTGGTTGCCTTGCCGGTCTGGCCGGCGTGCTCTTTTCTACCAGCGCGTTCGCTCAGGACGCCGCCCCCGCCGCGGAGGCTCCCGCGGAGCCGCCCGCTCCCGTCGCCGAGCCCGCTCCGGCTCCGGCAGCCTCGGCTGACGCTTCAGCCTCGACCAGCGGCTCCGCTCAGGTTGGTATGGCTTTGCCCGGCGCTGCGCCCCAAGCTGCAGCGGTCGCCGGAACCTCCGACCACGACGCGGTCGTCGGACGTCTCGCCGTCGGCTACCTCGGCCGCAGCGGCATGCAGATCGGCAACGGTCAGGGTCAGCCTGAAGCCACGATCGCCGCGCCCGTGATCGGCGTGCGCTACTGGCTGAGCGACATGCTCGGCATCGACGCCGGCCTCGGCTTCGCCACGAGCAGCACCTCGGACGAGGTCAACGGCACCGAGACTGACGGCCCGGGCCAGACCGTGTTCATCCTGCACGGCGGCGTGCCGATCTCGCTCGCCTCCGCCGGTCACTTCAGCTTCCAGATCGTGCCGGAGCTGAACATCGGCTTCGCCGGCGCTTCGGACGACGACGGCCCGATGGAAGAGGTCTCGCGCAGCGGCTTCCACCTCGACGTGGGCGCGCGCGCAGGCGCCGAAATCCATTTCGGTTTCATGGGCATTCCGCAGCTCTCGCTGCAGGGCAGCGTTGGCCTGCGCCTGAACATGGACTCGACCAGCGCCGAGCAAGGCGGCAACGAGGCGAGCGCCAGCAGCTTCGGCATCGGCACCACCGTCGGCGACAACCCGTGGAACATCTTCACGAGCAACGTCGCGGCCCTGTACTACTTCTGAGCACACCCTGCGCAGCAGAGCCGGGGCCTCGCGCGGCTCCGGCTCCGCTTGCGCAAAGCTTTCGTTCTTATAGGCTCAGTGACGGCGTAGCGCGCGCGGGCGCGCGCCGGATTGGAGGCTTTGCGTGGCCTTGAAGAAGCTTTTTGGAGTCGCGTTGCTC
>JAEYOT010000317.1 GCA_023411445.1 Pseudomonadota bacterium | reverse complement strand
TGCAGCGGGCCGTGGAAGATGCGGCGCGTCGGGCTCGGGCGCTGCTTCTGCTTGCGCGGTTGGTGACGGCTGCGCGCCACCGCGATCGCGCCGACGACGGCCACGATCAAGAGGGCCGTGGTGAGCTCGAACGGGACGATGGCTTTGGTGAACAGGTGGGTGCCCACCGCCTCCACGGTGCCGTGCGTCGGGCTGACGAAGCCGAAGCGCGGCGCGTCGTCCGCGGAGCTCAGCACCAAGATGACGGCGACGAGCGAAAGCGCGCCCATCAGCACACCGGCGAGCGCTCGCGAGAGCCGCGCCTTCGGCTCGCTCTTCTGCTCCGCCGCGCCGGCATCCGGCCCTAGCAGCATGACCACGAACACGAACAGCACGACGACCGCGCCGGCGTAGACGATCAGCTGAATCGCCGCCAAGAACTGCGCGTCGAGCTTCAAGAACAGACCCGCGATCCCGACGATGGTCAGAAGCAGGCCCATCGCTCCACGGATCGGGTTTTTGGCCAGCACCGTGGCCAGCGCGCCGCACAGGGCGGCCAGCGAGCACAGCGCAAAGAAGACGTTACCCACTGTCATAGCGTCAGCCTTCCGGTCTGCGACCTACCGCCCGTTTGGACGTAGTCCTCGAGCTGCTTTCGGAACTTGCGCACGAAAGCCAGCGCGGGCTGGGCGGCGCCATCCCCGAACGCGCAGATGGTGTTGCCGGTGATGTCGGAGGCAATCTCCGAGATCTGGTCGAGCTCCGCGATCGTGCCCTTGCCGCTCACGATCTTCTCCAGGATGCGCTCGATCCAGCCGCAGCCTTCGCGGCAGGGCGTGCACTGGCCGCAGGACTCGTGGCGGTAGAAGCGCATCACGTTGTGCAGCGCCAGCACCGGGTCCGCCGCGTCGCTCAGCACGGTGGCGCAGCAGGTACCGAGCATGCTGCCGGCGCTGCGGAACGTGTCCACGCCGAGCGGCAGATCCAGAAACGGCTTGCCGTTGTACGGCTCGAGCCTGGGATCGGTGGAGTTTACGATCTCGTCGGCCAGGTGCACCGGACAGGAAGAACCGCCCGGGATCACGGCCAGCAGCTTGCGGTCCCCGAGGATGCCGCCGCCCAAGTCGTAGATCAGCTCGCGCAGCGTCAGGCCGACGCAGGCTTCGTACAGGCCCGGCCTCTTCACGTGGCCGCTGACGCCGAAGAGACGCGCGCCGCCGTCGTTGATGCCGTGCAGCGCGCTCAGCTGACTGAAGGCGTCGCCTCCCACCTCGAACACGGTGGGAGCGATCGCGATCGTCTCCACGTTGTTCACGGTGCTGGGGTTACCGAAAGCACCGTACTGCGCGGGGAACGGCGGCTTGAGCCGAGGCTCGCCGCGGCGCCCCTCGAGCGAGTTGAGCAGAGCCGTCTCCTCGCCGCAGATGTAGGCGCCGGCACCCGTGTGCACGTACACCTGCATCTCGTAGCCCTTGCCGAACGGCGTCTTGCCCAAGTACCCCTTGGCGCGCGCCTCGTGGATGGCGCCCCACAGCCGCTCCTTGGACAAGTGCAGCTCATCGCGCACGTAGATGTACGCGGCGTGCGCGCCGATCGCGTACGCGCCGATGATGCAGCCCTCGATCAAGGCATGCGGATTCATCTCCATGATGGAGCGATCCTTGAAGGTGCCGGGCTCGCCCTCGTCGGCGTTCACCACCAAGTAGTGCGGCTTCTTCACCTCCTTGGGCATGAAGCTCCACTTGGTGCCGCAGTCGAAGCCGGCGCCGCCGCGACCGCGGATGTGCGCCTTCTTCATCTCTTCCACGACTTGGTCGCGCGACATGCCGAGCGCCTTGCGGACGCCGCGGTAGCCGCCAGCGGCCTCGTACGCCGCGAGCTTCCAGCTGTCGGGCTTGCCGTAAGAGTGGCTCAGGTAGTTGGTCAGCTTGATCATGGCGGTCCGTCAACCTCCCGCGATCAGGCGGTCGAGGATGCGATCGACCTCTTGGGTCGTGAGGTTCTCGTAGTACGTCTTGTTGACCTGCATCACCGGCGCGGTACCGCACGCAGCCAAGCACTCCGCGGTGCGCAGGGTGATCTTGCCGTCCTTCGTCGTTTCACCGACGTGAACGCCGAGGCGCTTCTCGCAGTGCTTCACCAGATCTTCGGCGCCGCGCAGCGCGCACGACAGCGTGTGGCAAACCCACACCTGATGCTTGCCGGGCTTCTTCTGGTTGAACAGCGTGTAGAAGGTGACGACGCCTTGGACGTGTGCGGTCGATAGCTCGAGCCGCTTCGCCACGAACGCGATCACCTCTTCGGAAACCCAGTTCTCGTTAGCCTCCTGACAGAGATGGAGCGCGGGGATACACGCGGCCATCTTGTTTGGGTAACGCGAGAGGATGTCTTCGAGCTGTCGCTCTTGCTCTGCGTTGAGAGCGAATGCCATTCAGTGATCCGGGGAAGGGTCTCGGTGCCTGCTTCCGAGCTCTGGTTGCGTGAATTTTCTGAAGAATTTGCCCGGGGGCCGGGCCGGCGACGCGAACCGTAGTGATCCGCAAAGCGGGGTGTCAAGGCAGATCCCCTTGAACGTACGCGCACCCCTGCCCGCGCCGAGAAAACGGGTCCCGGTGTAGCCCGCGGAAGCTCGCGGCCCCCCCTCCTCTATCGGGACGCAGACGCCGAGCCGCGCAGGTCATCGACGCCAGCGCCTCGGCCTCCAAGCCAACACGCGCGGTCACCGCCGCGACCAAATGCTCTCGTTTCGCGCGACTCCGGAGCGAAGCGAGACCGAAGATAGAGCCACGTCACCCTTGAGAAATTGTGCCCCTTCCGAGTAGGCTCGGGTCCCCATCAAACCTCTGAGGGAGGTACTTCTAGTGTTTTGTCCGAACTGTGGGACTGAGAATGAGGAAGCGGCGACGACCTGCAAGAAGTGCGGGTTCAGCCTGAAAGGTGCCGCTGCCCCGAAGTTCAAGGGCACGATGCTGATGATGAACGCGCCGGCGGGTCTGAAGCCGGGCGCTCCAGCACCCGCCCCAGGAGCTCCGGCTCCAGCTGCGGCGCCCGCCGCGCCGCCTGCAGCCGCCGCCCCCGTTGCTCCTCGCCCACAGCTGAAGGGAACGATGCTCGGCGTCGCTCCTCCTGCTATGGGTGCGCCGCAGCCGCAAGGTGGTCCGCCCGCTGGCGGCTTTGGTCCACCCCCCGGCGGTCCGGCTCCCGGC
>JAEYOT010000200.1 GCA_023411445.1 Pseudomonadota bacterium | reverse complement strand
GCTCTGCCACACCAAGAGGTGGATCAGGCCGTCACCGTCGCTGTTGAACGCGCGCTGTGAGAAGAACAAGTTGCTCGGCTGCGAGGTCAGGGTAGGGCCGAGCGGATCGGCCATCGTCGCCACGCAGGAACCGTTGTTGTTCGCTAGAAAGAAGCCGATCTCCGGCACGTCACTGGGGATGGTGAGTGTTTTCTCGACGCCTACCGCGTCGTCACAGCCCAAAAACACGTGCAGGTCCGCAAGCTCCGGCGCGAGCGCCGCGCCGCTGGCGTCTCGCTTGACGGGGTACCAACCGAAGGTGTTCTTGTAGTCGGCGCCGCGCGCCACCACCTTGAAGGTGAGCTCGCACAGCGGGTTGAACGTCTCCTGACTGATCGTGGCGGTCTCGATCGCGTCGATGTCGCCGTCGCCGCCCTCCGCCACCTCGTTCTCATTGATGCAAACCGAGACGTTGCTTCGGCACTGCGTCCCCGATTGTTTGGGGATGACGTCGCCGCCCGTCTGCATCACCTGCGCGCTCGCGGGCGCTGCGAGCAAGCCGACAGCGGACAACACACTAGCCAGCAGCCACATGCGACACGTGCGCACGACGCGGGAGATCATTCACCCAGCTTATCACTGCGCGCAGCGATCTCAGGCGGCTCCCGTCGAATTCGCTGCCGACCGAACAGCGACGAATTGCCACTGCGCGCGTGTGGTTGCGAGTGGGTGGGGCGCTTTGGAAAGTTGCTGCTCGGTTAAGCGACGAACACGCGAGCGTTACGAAACAGACGCATCCACGGCGCATCCTCGGACCACTCACGCGGGCGCCACGAGTACTGCACCGCGCGGAACACGCGCTCCGGGTGCGGCATGATCAGCGTGGCCCGCCCGTCCGCGCTCGTTACCGCTGCAATACCGGCGGGGGAGCCGTTCGGGTTCTCCGGGTACCGCGTCGCTACCTCGCCGTGCGAGTCCGCCCAGCGCACGGCGACGCGGCCCGACGCCTCGAAGGCGGCCTGCGCGCCCTCGCTTCTGAACTCGGCGCGGCCCTCGCCGTGCGCCACGGCGATCGGTAGCAGCGAGCCCTCCATGCCCGCGAGCAGCACCGAGCGGCTCTTCTCGATCCGGACCAGCCCCAGCCGCGCCTCGAACTGCTCGGAGCGGTTGCGCACGAAGCGCGGGAAGCCCTCGGCGCCCGGGATGAGCTCAGCCAAGTTGGACAGCATCTGGCAGCCGTTGCACACGCCGAGCGAGAAGGTCGAGCCGCGCGCGAAGAACTCGCTGAGCTCAGCGCGCGCCCGCGCGTGAAACAGGATCGACTTGGCCCAGCCTCCGCCCGCGCCCAGCACGTCGCCGTAGCTGAAGCCGCCGCACGCCGCGAGGCCTTGGAACGGGGCGAGGCTGACGCGCCCCTCGAGCAGGTCGCTCATGTGCACGTCCACCGCGCGGAAGCCGGCGCGATCGAAGGCGGCCGCCATCTCGATCTGCCCGTTGACGCCTTGCTCGCGCAGCACGGCTACGCGCGGGCGTGCGGCGCCCGAGCGCGCGATGAACGGCGCGGCCACGTCCTCATCCAGGCGGAAGCTGGTCTTGACGGAGAGGCCGGCGTTGTTCGGATCCACGCGCAGAGCGTGCTCCTCGTCGGCGCAGCTGGCGTCGTCACGCAGGCGCTGTAGCGCGTGCGTCGTCTCGGACCACACGGCCCGTAGCGCGCTGCGCGGCTGCTCCAGTACCAGCTTGCCATTTTGCGTTACCTCGACGCGATCTTCGGCCAGTACTGCGCCGACACCGTGCACGCACGAGGGTAAGCCGGCCTGCGCCAGCACCTCACGCACGCGCGCCACGTCTCCGCTTCGGACCTGGATCACCGCCCCGAGCTCCTCGGAGAAGAGCGCGGACAGCGCGTCCGGACCGAGCGCGTCGAGCTTGATCTGTAGGCCCGCGTTGGCCGCGAACGCCATCTCCAGCAAAGTGACGATCAGGCCGCCATCGGACCTGTCGTGATAGGCCAACAGTAGACCCGCGGCGTTCAGCTCTTGGATCGCGCTGAAGAAGCTACGAAGTAGCGCGGGATCGTCCAAGTCCGGCGCGCCTTCGCCGATGCTGCCGTGCACCTGCAGCAGCGCCGAGCCGCCCAGCCGGTTCTGTCCACGACCCAGGTCGATCAAGAGCAGCTCGCTCGGACCATCCACCAGCGAGAGCTGGGGCGTGAGCGCGCGGCGCACGTCCGTCACGGGCGCGAATGCGCTCACGATGAGCGACAGCGGCGCCGTGACCGAGCGGCTCTCGCCTTGCTCGCGCCAGACGGTGCGCATCGACATGGAGTCCTTGCCGACCGGGATGGCGATGCCCAGCGCCGGGCACAGCTCCGCGCCCACGGCTTGCACGGCCTCATACAGCCGAGCGTCCTCGCCCGGGTGACCCGCGGGGGCCATCCAGTTGGCGCTCAGCTTGATGTCCGACAGCTTCGCGATCGGAGCCGAAGCGATGTTGGTGATCGCCTCGGCGACGGCCATGCGCGCGGAGGCGGCGGCGCTCAGCAGCGCGAGCGGCGTGCGCTCGCCCATGGCCATCGCTTCACCGGCGTAGCTCTGAAAGCCGCTGGTGGTGACGGCCGCGTCCGCCACCGGCACCTGCCAGGGGCCGACCATCTGATCGCGCGAGCACAGGCCACCGACGGTGCGATCGCCGATAGTGACGAGGAACGTCTTGTCCGCCACCGTGGGCAGGCGGAGCACTCGCAGTAGCGCCTCGCTGACGTCGATGCGCGAGTGCTGCAAGGAATCCGGCTGAAACTCACCGCGCTCTGCGTTGCGCGTCATCTTGGGCGGCTTGCCGAGCAGCACGTCGAGCGGCATATCGATCGGCTGCTCGTCGAAGTGCGCGTCGTCGAGCTTCAGCTGGCGCTCCTCGGTGGCAGTGCCGACCACCGCGTAGGGGCAGCGCTCGCGTCGGCACAGGGCTTCGAACACCGGCAAGGACTCGGGCGCGATCGCCAGCACGTACCGCTCTTGCGCCTCGTTGCACCACAGCTCCAGCGGCGACAGGCCAGGCTCGTCGCTCGGGATGCTGCGGAGCTGGAAGGTGGCGCCGCGCCCGCTGTCGTTCACCAGCTCCGGGAGCGCGTTGGACAACCCTCCGGCGCCCACGTCGTGAATCGAGAGGATGGGGTTGTCGTCGCCCAGCGCCCAGGCGCGGTCGATGACCTCCTGGCAGCGCCGCTGCATCTCGGGGTTGTCACGCTGCACGGACGCAAAATCCAAGTCCTCTTCGGATGCGCCGGAGGCCATGGAGGAGGCAGCGCCACCGCCGAGGCCGATCAACATGGCCGGCCCGCCCAACACGACGATCTTCGCGCCCGGCGGGATCTCGCGCTTTTGCACGTGCTGGCGGCGGATGTTGCCCATGCCGCCCGCGAGCATGATCGGCTTGTGGTAGCCGCGCACCTCGCGCCCGGCGGGGCCCGGCGCGCTCAGCTCGAAGCTACGGAAGTAGCCGCACAGCGCCGGCCGCCCGAACTCGTTGTTGAAGGCTGCGCCGCCGATCGGCCCTTCCAGCATGATGTCGAGCGCGCTGGCGATGCGGCTCGGCTTGCCGTAGTCCACCTCCCACGGCCGCACCAAGCCGGGGATGCGCAGGTT
The DNA here is from genome assembly GCA_023411445.1 of Pseudomonadota bacterium. Taxonomy (GTDB): domain Bacteria; phylum Myxococcota_A; class Polyangia; order Polyangiales; family Polyangiaceae; genus PMG-095. Next base: position 3,166 of record JAEYOT010000200.1, on the reverse strand, counting down.
CGACACCGAGAAGCCGGTGAGGCCCGCCTTCGGCTTGGCGCCGCGCCCGGTCGCGCCCTCGTCGCGGATCTCACCGCCCGAGCCGGTGGCCGCGCCGGGGAAGGGCGAGATGGCCGTGGGGTGGTTGTGCGTCTCCACCTTCATCAAGATGTCGACGGCTTCCTGGCTGTAGGCGTACTCGCCGCTGTTCGGCTGCGGCCAGAAGCGCGCGGCCTCGTGCCCTTCGATCACGGCGGCGTTGTCCTTGTACGCCGAGAGCACGCCGCCCGGGCTTTGCTCAGTGCTGATCTTGATCAGCTTGAACAGGGATTTTTCGCGCTTCTCGCCGTCGATCACGAAGTCTGCGTTGAAGATCTTGTGGCGACAGTGCTCGCTGTTCGCCTGCGCGAACATCATCAGCTCCACGTCCGTGGGGTCGCGGCCCAGCGTAGCGTAGCTCGCGAGCAAGTAGTCGATCTCGTCCTCGACCAGCGCTAGGCCCAGGCGCTTGTTGGCTTCGGTCAGCGCGCTGCGGCCCGCGGAAAGGTCCACGCGCGACAGCGGGCGCGGCTCCGCGCGCGTGAACAGCTGCGCACCGTCGCTCGTCCGCTCCAGCACGGACTCGGTCATGCGATCGTGCAGCCCGGCCAGCAGCGCGCGTCGATCCGTGACCTGGCCGGCGATGCTCCAGACGATGCCGCGCTCCACGCGCCGCACCTGCGCCAGACCACAGTTGTGCGCGATGTCCGTGGCCTTGGTCGACCAAGGGGAGATGGTGCCCAGGCGTGGCACCACCGTGAGCTCGAGGCCCGTCACCTCCGTGAGCTCGATGCGCGGCCCATACTCGAGCAAGCGCGAAAGGACCGAGCTTGCCTCCTCCGTGAGCGCGCCGTCGTCCACGTCCACGAAGTGAACGAAGCGGGCCGACGCCGCGCTGACCCCCGGGTTGCCCCGCTGCAGTCGCTCGAGCTTGCGAGCGAGACGAGCCGTGGTGAACGCGGGCGGGCCTTTCAGGATCAGCATGCGGCGCGGAGCCTGGTCCCAGGAAGCGGGCGCCGCAAGCGCGATCGAGCCGACGTAATAATCTAACCTTTACGGATGCTTAGCGCCCGGCCCCGAGGCCTTGAGCGCGCCGAGCAAGGTCCGGATGGGGCGCGCGAGCGGTGACGCCTTGCGCAGCACCCCGGTCCACTGCCGGAACACCCCGCCGCGGGTGATCCGCACGGCCTTGAGCTCCCCGCGCCCGATGCGCGGCGCTAGCGTGAACCCAGCCAGGATGCTGACGCCCAGGCCGGCCTGCACCAAGTCCAGCACCGCGTCCGTGACGGGCAGCCGCATGACGCGCGCGAACGCCACGCGCTCGCCGCCGAAAATGAGGCGCTGAACACGCTCGCGCTCCAGCGGTGAGATGTTGTGCTGGATCAGCGTCTCCTGCTGCAGGTCGCACGGGTCCACGAACTTCTTGCCGGCTAGGCGGTGCCCCGGCGCTACCGCCACGACCAGCTCGTCGCGGAACAGCGGCACGCGCAGAAACGGACCGCGCTGAGGTGGCAGCAAGCACAGCGCCAGATCCACCTTGTCGTCGTTCAGCGCCTCCGCCGCGTCGCCCAGGCCCTCACCCTGCAGGTGAAGATCCAGCTCCGGGTATTGACCGAGCAGCGCTGTCACGGCGCGCGGTAGCCAGTGGTACGCCGTGTAACACTGTGTGCCCACGCGCAGCTTGGGGCGTTCGCGCACCAAGCCTCGCTTCAGCTCCAGCTCGGCCTGTAGCAAGCTGCTGAGCACGGGGTGCGATAGCTGCAGCAGCCTGTCGCCGGGCGCGGTGATGACCAGCTTGCGACCCTCCCGGCGAAACAGCTCGACGCCGAGCCGCTCCTCCAAGCCGCGTAGCTGGTGGCTGACCGCCGATTGACTGAGATGCAGCCGCCGAGCCGCGCGCGTCGCTCCGCCCGTCTCCGCGATGGCCTGCACCAGCCGCAAATCTCTCGCTTCCAGGCTCCCGTTCACATCATGAGTAGAATAGATGGTTTTGATGAAATCAATGCGCTTCTCTCATGTGCGGCGGGCGGCTATCTCAGCGTCATGACCTTCACGCCGAAGCTGTTTTTCTCACCAGGAGCCGTCTCGATGGCCACCCATATGGCGCTGGAGGAGTGGGGTCGACCCTACCGCCTCGAGCCCATCCTGATCCGCGAGGGGCAACACCTCAGCGAGCGCTACCGCCGCGTCCACCCGCTCGGGCGCCTGCCAGCGCTGGAGATCGCGCCCGACGTCGTGCTCACCGAAACCCCCGCGCTCCTCGGCTACATCGCCGACCTCGCGCCGGAGCTCGAGCTCCTGCCGCGCGAGCCGCTCCAGCGCGCCCGCGCCAACGAGTGGATGAGCCTGCTCGCCAGCGCCGTCCACGTCAGCTTCATCACCCACTTTCGACCGCAGCGCTACACCGCGGACGAGACCGCCGTCGCAGCGCTCCAGCGCGACGGCAAACAGCGCTTCTTCGAGCTGCTCGCCTACGTGGAGGGGCGCCTGCCGGAGCAGGGCTTCGTGCTCGACCGCTACTCACTCTGCGACGCCTACCTCACGGTCTTCTTCCTCTGGGCACGCCGCATCGAGCTGCCCACCGAACGGCTCCCGCGCTACGCTCGCCTCGCGCGCGCCGTCATGGCTCGCCCGGCCGTGCGGCGGACGCTCGAACAAGAAGGCTTCGGTCACCTCTATTCTTGAGGGAGCGCGCTCGTGACGTTAGCGCAGTGAGCGCAGGAACGGCGTGACGGCGCGGACGCCGCCCGTTTGTAGGACTCGCAGCGTTTCGCTGCCGACGACGGCGACGTCGGCTTTGCCGCGTAGGAAGTCCACGTCTTTCTTCTCTTTGACGCCGAAGCCAACCGCGAGCGGGAGCGAGGTGGCCGCGCGGGCACGCGCCAAGTAGCTCGATAGCTCGTCGCCGAAGCTGGTCTCGCTGCCGGTGACGCCCTTGCGCGCCACGCAGTACACGAAGCCGCGTGCGTGGCGAGCGATGGTGGCGAGGCGCTGCTCGGTAGTATTCGGCGAGTAGATGAAGATGGGGTCCAGCTCATGCTCGGCCATGGCCTGCGTGTATTCGCCGGCTTCCTCCGGCGGCAGATCCGGCACGATGGCGCCCTTCAAACCGGCCGCGCGCCAGCGCGGGCCGAAGCTCGGTAAACCC
>JAEYOT010000176.1 GCA_023411445.1 Pseudomonadota bacterium | reverse complement strand
CGCCGACGCTGGCCGACGCCTACCGCGCCGCGCGCGACGCTGACGCGATGAGCGCCTTCGGCGGCATCATCGCCCTCAACCGCGAGGTGGACGACGCGACCGCCGCCATCCTGGCCGAGACGTTCCTCGAAGCCATCATCGCGCCCGGCTTCGCCGACGGCGCGCTGGAGCGCCTGCGCGCCAAGCAGGCGCTCCGCCTACTCTCCACCGGGGGTTGGCTCGGCGCCACGCACCAAGCTCGCCAATTCAAGCGCGTGGGTGGCGGCTTCGTCATCCAAGAGCGCGACGCGAGCGGCGCCGGCGAAGTGGCCAAGGGCCGCGTGGTGACGGATCGCCAGCCGACCGCGGCCGAGCTGTCTTCGCTGGAGTTCGCCTGGAGCGTCTGCAAGCACGTGAAGAGCAACGCCATCGTGCTCGCGGCCCCAGGCAAGAGCCCCGGCATCTACGAGACCATCGGCATCGGCGGCGGTCAGACCGCGCGCGTCACGGCCGTGCAGGTCGCGTGCGACAAGGCGGGAGAGCGGGCCAAGGGCGCCGTGCTCGCCTCCGACGCGTTCTTCCCCTTCCCCGACGGCGTGAAGGCCGCGGCCGCCCACGGCGTGGCCGCCATCGCTCAACCCGGTGGCTCCAAGAAGGACGACGACGTGATCCGCGCCGCCAACGAGGCCGGCATCGCCATGGTCTTCACCGGCGTGCGTCACTTCAGACACTGAGCAGCCTCGGCGACGTTGCGCCTCGCGGCGCCGACCAAAGACATACCGGAATTCTTAGCAATTTTCACAGCTTACAAACAACACCTCAAGTCATTTCTAGATCGAGCTTGAGGTAGTGGCTGAGCTGCAGGTGGGCGGGCGGCTGGGCGTTGGGGCGCCAGTCGCACGAAATCGTTCGCACATATTTTGGCCCAGGTCGGGACACCGTGAGAAGCACTTCGATAACAGGCAAGCGCTCCCATGGTTGTCATTCCCCGCAATTGTGACGTCTGCAAAACCGAGTTCGAGCTGCACTTCCGTTACCAAATGGAAGAGCGCAGTGAGCGGACGGAGGACGGCCAAACCGTCACCCGCTACGCCTTCTACTGCTCTCAGCGTTGTCTGGAAGCCAGCCACCGCGATCGTTTGGACGGGCAGGTCTCGTGCAACGCCTGCGCGACGCGCTTTACGGTAGAGCTCGCGGCGCAGGTATTGTTCACGGGCGGCCAGCGGCACTACGCGTGCAGCCCCGACTGCCGCCAGCGCATCCTGGAGGGCGTGCGCAGCGTGCGCCTGGGTGAGCTCCGCCAGAGCGAGCTGGACTTGCCCGGCGACTCCGAGCCGCTCCCCGAGCCGGCCGATAGCCTACGACTCACTGAGCGCGCGCCGTCCATGACGCCCGCCTTGCCGCCCGCCATCCAGCGCCCGGAGACGCCGCCGCCGCCGCGCAGCGAGCGACGTCAGGCCAGCAATGTGCGCCGCCTGCGCCCCGGAAAGCCGCAGATTTTGGCGGTTTTCAACCACAAGGGCGGCACCGGCAAGACGACCACCTCCGTGCAGGTCGCCGCCGGACTGGCCGAGAAGGGCGCCAAGGTGCTCTTGGTCGATACGGACGGCCAGGGCAACGTAGCAACCTCCCTGGCGCTCAGCTCCGAGCGCTCGCTCTATCACGTGATCGTGATGGGCCTAGCGCTGGAGCAAGCCGTGGTGGAGGCGCGCCCGAACCTGGACGTGCTGCCGAGCAACGAGACCTTGGCCGCCGCGGAGCTGTACCTGGCTGGTCAGAAGCGTCGCGATCGCGTGCTGGCGCAGCGCCTGGAGCGCGCGCGGGAGCTCTACGACTACGTCGTCGTCGACTGCTCCCCCAGCCTGTCGTTGATGAACCAGAACGCGCTGGCCTTCGCCGACGCGGTGCTGTGCCCGGTCGCCTGCGACTACCTGTCGCTGGTGGGTGTCCGGCAGGTGCTCCGCACCATCAAGCAGGTCAACCGCATCCTCGGCCACGCCGTGCAGCTGTGGGGCGTGCTGCCGACTCAGTTCGACACCCGCGCGCGCATCTGCCGTGAAGCGCTGGAGACGCTGCGCCAAAACTTCGGGGAGGTCTGCCTATCGCCGGTCCACTACGTGAGCCGCGTGAAGGAAGCTCCTTCGCTCGGAAAAACGCTGTTCGAGTACGCGCCAACCTCGACCGCGACCGAAGACTATTGGCGCGTAGTGGAAAAACTTCTCTCCTCGACCGCCGCAGCGTACGCGCCGCAGGCTGCCGAGCAGGCTGGAGGTGTCAAGTGAGCGATCGTAACGACCTGCGCAATGCCACGGCCAAGGTGCTCGACCCGACCGATGTCGACGGCGTCTTGTCCTCGACCTATTACTCCACCGCAGCGGGTGCGGGCTCGCGCGGCCCCGACAGCGGCGAGAAGCCGACCCACTACAAGGTGATCTGCATCTCGATGTACACCGAGGATCTGAAGCGCCTGGACAACATGGTCGATTCGCTGAAGGCCCGCGGCCTGACCAAGGCCAACCGCAGCGCGCTCATCCGCTACGCGCTCGGCGCCGTGAACTTGGAGACGGTGCCGAAAGGCCTGTGAGCAAGCGAGGCCTGGTGACGGCGCGCAGCTGCGCGCCCACCAGCGCCTCACGACTTCGGTCGAGTCAGCTGCGCTCCGCAACGTCTCTCGGGACTACTGTCGAACGCGCTGGCTCGCTCCTGATACCCGGCTCACGCCGCTCGCCCGACAAAACCCGGTCCATCGCGCTTGGGCTGCACTAGCCTGGGCCCCGTGTCCGCGCGAGGTCCGATGCCGAAGCCGAGTGACGTGGCTGCCCGCCTGGGTATCTCCGCAGCGGCCGCGGAGCTGCACTACGGCTCGGACGTGATCGACCTGCACGTCGACTCGTTCATCTGGCACCGCCTCTTCGGCTACGATTTTCGGCGCCGTCACGCCGCCTTCACGGCCGGCGTGATGATGAGCCAGTTCGATCTGCCGCGAGCACACGACGCCGGCGTCACCGGGGCCACGTGGGTCATCAC
>JAEYOT010000376.1 GCA_023411445.1 Pseudomonadota bacterium | reverse complement strand
CGCCTGGGCTCCGCCGCGCGGCACCGCGTAGCCGCCCGTCGACGCGGTCAGGCCGAGCATGTAGCCGAGCCCGGAGCCGAACCAATCATCCGGGCCCACGTCCACGTGCAGCGCCAAGCCGGGTAGCACGCGTCGCGCCGCTTGCGACTCGAACAAGGACTCCGCCAAGCTGCGGCCGCTCCGCGCGAACATGCGGGCGACGCGCAGCAAGCTCAGCGCGCCGAGCCTGAAGGCAGGGCGGAGCGCCGGGAACGGATCCATCAGCGCCTCCAGCAGGTGCGGCTCGATCGAGCGATGGAAGCGCGCGAGCTTGCGCCACGCCTCGCCGTCGCGCGCGCTGCCGAAGTGCTTCGCTGCCACGTCTGCGTCCCGCGCAATGCAAGCGTAGCTGCCGTCCAGCGCGGGGTGACAGCTCTCGAGCTCGGCGTTTTCCCAGACCACGCCGGCCGACTCCAAGTCCAGCGCGCGGAAGGCAGGGCTCGTGCGGCCGAACGGGAAGAAGCCGGCGCCCACGTCGTGCACGAAGCCGGGCCGCGTCCACTCCTCGCTGCCGAGCGCGCCACCGGGCCGCCGCGGGTTGGTTTCCAGCACCAGCACCCGATGCCCTCGACGCGCGAGGGTACACGCGGCGGTCAAGCCGTTGGGGCCTGACCCAATCACGACGACGTCCACGTCCTTCAAGGTCGCGGGAGCCTACCTTACGGCCCCCAGGATAGGTAAGCCGGGTAAGCCGTCGAAGGACACTTCGTCTGGATCTGCGCGCGGCGCTTGCTCGCCCGCGGCAGCTTGGCTAACGGGCCCTGTGCCGAAAAAAGCAGCGCGCAAGCAAGCGAAGGGCCCGGCGGCCCCCGCCAAGAAGACGAAGAAGAAGCCGAAGGCTCCGCCTGCGCCGCTGACGGGCAAGCAGAAGAGCCATTTGCGCTCGCTGGCCCACCCGCTCAAGCCGGTCGTCCAGATTGGGCACCAGGGTTTGACCGACGGCGTCATCGCGGCGCTGGACGCGGCGCTCGAGCGGCACGAGCTGATCAAGGTGAAGGTGTCGAGCGACGCCGAGCAGGACGCCGCGGAGCTTCAGCCCGTGCTGGAGAAGGCGACGTTCGCGCAGGTCGCGCAGATCATCGGCCGCACGCTGGTGGTGTATCGACGCCACGAGAGCGCTCCCAAGATCGTCCTGCCCAAGCCGAAGACCAAGCGCGCAGCCGCTGCGCCGCCAGCCGCCGCCTACGAAGAGCCACCCGTCGACGACGAAGACGACGACGAACTGGGCGCAGACGAAGACGACGACCTAGAGTAGGCTCTCTGCCGTGACGCGTAAACCGAATCAAGAGCGCATCGACCGCAAGCAATCCGCCTCCAACCTGGCGTGGCTGGATCTGGAGATGACCGGGCTGGATCCTCAGGCGGACGTCATCCTGCAGGCGGCGCTGATCATCACGGATGCTCAGCTGAACGTGCTCGAAGAGTTCGTCTGCGACATCTGGCAGCCGGACTCCTTGCTGGAGCGGATGGTGCCGTTCGTGCGTGAAATGCACGAAACGACGGGGCTTACCGCGCGCGTGCGCAAGTCACGGCTGGACTTGCTGGTGGCGGAGCGCAAGCTGCTGGAGCGCGTGGCCGGCTGGTGCGCCTATCCTGCCGTGTTGTGTGGGAACACCATCGGGCAGGATAAGCGCTTCGTGGACCGCTGGATGCCGGGGCTCTCCGGCTACCTCAGCTACCGCACCATCGACGTGACCTCGCTCAAGCTGCTGGCCAAGGCCTGGTACGGCGAGGAAGCCGTGTACGACAAGCCCGTGAAGGGCGAGCACGACGCGCTGGTGGACATCAAGAACTCCATCGCGGAGCTCGCTCACTACCGCGCGACGCTCTTCAAGACGCCCTGAGCCTCACCGCGCAGGCTGCGCGCGCGATCCAGCAAGGCCACGAACTCGCGGCGATCGCCGTGAGGATCGGCGCCGAGCGCGCCAGCGGCGAGCGCTTGCGCGTCCGCGAGCGAGCTGCTTTTCACGTCGCGCGAGCCGCGCAAGATCAGCGCCGCGTGCGCCACCGCCACGCTGAAGCGGTGATCGTCCGACGCTTGGTCGAGCGGCTTGTGCTGGTCCTTCACCACCACGGACAGCTTGGTGCTCACCTCGCCCTGAGGCTGCTTGTAGCGGACGTTCACGGTCATGAGCTCGCCCGAAGCCGCGGCCGCGGACGGCGCGTTCTTCGTCTGGTATTTCAGCGGATCGACCTGGCTCGTGCTGGGCCCTACTACGCCGCGAGGGACGATCTCGTACAAGGCCGTGACGGTGTGGCCGGCGCCGATCTCGCCTGCGTCCTTCTTGTCATCGTTGAAGTCCTCCTTGGCGAGCAGGCGGTTCTCGTAGCCAATCAGCTTGTAGCTCTGGACCCGCTGCGGGTTCATTTCCACTTGCAGCTTGACGTCCTTGGCGATGGTGACCAGCGTGGAGCCCGCTTCGCGCACCAGCACCTTACGCGCCTCGTTCAGGCTGTCGATGTAGGCGTAGTTGCCGTTGCCCTTGTCGGCCAGCATCTCCATCGTGGAGTCTTTGACGTTGCCGCTGCCGAAGCCGAGCACGGTCAAGAACACGCCGGTCTTGCGCTTCTCCTCGATCAGGCGCGTCAGCTCGCCCTGGCTGGTGGTGCCGACGTTGAAGTCACCGTCCGTGGCCAGGATGACGCGATTAATGCCGTTCTTGCGAAACTGCTGCGCCGCCACCGAGTACGCCAGCTGGATGCCGGCGCCGCCATTGGTGGAGCCGCCCGCTTCAAGACTATCCAGCGCTTGCAAGATCTTGCTGCGCTCACGCCCGGAGGTCGGCGGTAAGACCAGCCCGGTGCTGCCAGCGTAGACCACGATCGCGATCGAGTCTTCAGGCCGCAGCGAGTCCGTCATCATGGCGAGCCCGCGCTTCACGAGCGGTAGCTTGTCCGCGCTCAGCATGGAGCCGGACACGTCGAGCAAGAAGACCAGGTTGCGGGGCGGCACCTGCTGCGCGCTCAGCTCGCGACCTTTGATGCCGATGCGAACGAGCTGGTGCTTGGGATTCCACGGGCACGACGTCACGTCCGTGCTGACGGCGAACGGGGCGTCCCCGGTCGGCTGGGGGTAGTCATAGGAAAAGTAGTTCACCCACTCCTCGAGACGGATCGCGTCTTTGGGCGGCAGCGAGCCCTGCGACAAGAAGCGTCGCGAGTTGCTGTAGCTGGCGGTGTCCACGTCGATCGAGAAAGTGCTCAGCGGTTGGCTGGCGACGGACAAGAACGAGCTCTCGGGCACGTGGGCGTAGCTCTCCGTGTTCATTTCCGCTTCTGGACGCAGGACCGCGGGCGGCGGCGCCCCTACCATGCGGGCCCGCTTCGGTGACGCGGCTCCCAGGCCGAAGCCCTTACCGGTGCTGCCCTGTCCGACCACGCTCGAGCCCGGCGCGGCGCTGTCCTGGGCCTCGGCCTTCTTCTCGGCAGCCGCGGGCGCCTCCTCCACGAGCTCGGCGGGGCCCGAGGCTTGCCAGCCAGTGGCCTTGCCGGGCGACGTCGCTGCCGGCTCGTCGCTGCGCGTGGTGTGCGAGCAGCCGCTGATCAGCGCCAGGGCGACTACGCCGACGATAGACTTGCGAAACCTCGAGACAAAACCGTGCCTGAACGGCGACGCCACGGCAGCCATCACGTACCTCCTTGAGGGGCGCCGCGCGGCGGCAGCCCGGTGAATGCGAGTTGGACGCCTGGAAACGGGGAAAGTTCTCGCTTCTTACACAGGAAGATGCGGGCGGCTCTGCGCGTAAGCTTGGCGGCCGCTACTGCGCCTCGAGCACCACGCAGCTGCCGGGCAGCGTGCAGCCGTAGGGCGCGCAGCACACCATCTTGGCGCCGCAGTATTGGACCTCGCTCGTGCACTGGCCGTCCACACACTTGGCGACGCTGCAGCTGCCGGCGCCCGCGATGAGCGGCACCACACCGCCCGTGCAGTCGCTGTCCTTCAAGCAGCCGACGCATTTGCCCGTCGTCGGGCTGCAGTAGCTGCCGAGCGGGCAGCTGGGCTGGTGCGAGCAAGTGTGCGTCTGCGTGCTGCAAACGTCCTTGGTGCAGGCGATCTTGTCGTTGCAGTCCGCATCGCCGGTGCAGCTCACGCAGCCGAGCTCGGCGTCGCACGTCTGCCCCTTGGGGCACAGCGAGTCATCCGGCGTGTGGGTGCAGCCGTCCGGACCGCAGGCGTCCCTGGTGCAGGCAACCATGTCCGCGCAACCCTGGTCCCCGCAGCACGCGGCGCAGCGGTCGCCACAGCACTTGGTTCCGCCCGGGCAACCTCCGAACTGACATTGGCCATTGACGCAGCTAGGGCTGCTCTGACACCCCGTCGGCTTGCAGTCCTTCGCGCTGGTGCAATCGGGAGCCGGCGAGCAGCCGGCCTTGGGGTCCTCCGGATCTGGCGTGCACAGGGTGCCCGGGGGGCAGCCCCCCTCCTCCTCGGGAGCGATAGGCGTGTGGGTGCAGCGCCCGGCCTCGCATTGGTCCTTCGTGCAGCCGACGCCGTCGTCGCACTCAAGGTCGCCGCAGCATTCGCCGCAGGTCGCAGACGTACCGTCCGCGCTGAGGCAGCACTTCTCGCCGGGGCACAGCTCTTTCTCGCTGCCGCAGCTGCCGTCCGCGCCGCAGCTGCCGACCGTGCAGGGGTTGCGATCGCGCTCGCACTGCTGGTCGTTACAGCACTGGGCGCAGCCTTTGTCCGGACAGCAC
>JAEYOT010000153.1 GCA_023411445.1 Pseudomonadota bacterium | reverse complement strand
CTGCCGGAGGGCGGCGGCAGCAACGTGGTCAACGTCATGCTGGTGGACTTCCGCGCCTTCGACACCATCGGCGAGATCACGGTGCTGGTGGCGGTGGCGCTCACGGTCTACGCGCTGCTCCGCCGCTTCCGCCCCTCGGTCGAGAGCGTCGGCGCGCCGAATCAGCAACGGGTGCTACCGGCGGACGTCGTGACGGATTTGGTGAAGCCGCGCTCCGCCGAGGACGCCGTGCGCGGGTACCTGATGGTTCCGGCGGTCATCACGCGCCTGCTCTTGCCGGTGGCCGTGGTGGTGGCGGTGCACTTCTTCTTGCGCGGCCACAATCAGCCGGGCGGCGGCTTCGTGGCTGGCCTCGTGGTCGCGATCGCGATGATCATGCAGTACATCGCGTCGGGCACGCTCTGGGTCGAGGGCCACACCCGCATTCGCCCGGTGCGCTGGCTGGCGGCGGGGCTGCTCTTTGCGGCCATCACTGGGCTCGGCGCGATCGCGGTCGGCTACCCGTTCCTCACCAGCCACAGCGCGCACTTTACGCTTCCGCTCGTCGGTGAGGTGCACCTGCCGAGCGCTACCTTCTTCGACCTCGGCGTGTTTGCGGTGGTGGTGGGCGCCACGCTGCTGATCCTCACCGCGCTCGCTCACCAGTCCATCCGCGTCCATCAGCAACCCAGGAAGCGAAGCTCCGTTACCACGATGACGGGGACGAAGTAGATGGAGGCGGTCCTCTCGCTCGTCATCGGTGTGCTCTGCGGCGCGGGCGTCTGGCTGGTGCTCAGGCCGCGCACGTTCCAGGTGATCATGGGGCTCACGCTGCTCTCGTACGCCGTGAACCTGTTCATCTTCAGCGTGGGCAGCATCTTCATCGACAAGCCGCCGCTGGTCAGGCCAGGGGTGCCGGCCGATCTCGAGCACTACACCGACCCCTTGCCGCAGTCGCTGGTGCTCACCGCGATCGTGATCGGGTTTGCGACCACGGCGCTGTTCTTGGTGGTGCTGCTCGCGGCGCGCGGCTTGAGCGGCACGGATCACGTCGACGGCACGAGGAAGGAGCCATGACCGCGCTCGCTGCTCACCTCTTGGTGGTGCCGGTCGTGCTGCCGCTGATCACGGCGGCGATCTTGCTGCTGCTCGGTGACAAGCGCCGGCACCTGAAGTCGCTGCTCAACGTCGCGTCCACCCTGCTGGGCGTGGTCGTGGCCGTGACCATCCTGCGGCGTGTGAACCAGGGCGAAGGGTCGGGCGCCCTGCACGTGTACCTGGCGGCGAACTGGGAGGCGCCGTTCGGCATCGTGCTGGTTGCGGATCGGCTCTCCGCGCTGATGTTGACGCTCGTCAGCGTGGTGAGCTTGTGCTCAGCGCTCTACGCGGAGGCCAGGTGGGTGCGCGCGAGCGTGTACTTCCACCCGCTGTTTCAGATTCAGCTCATGGGGCTGAGCGGTGCGTTCCTCACCGGCGATCTGTTCAACCTGTTCGTGTTCTTCGAGGTAATGCTGGCGGCCTCCTACGGCCTGCAGCTGCACGGCTCGGGCTGGAGTCGCGTGCGCTCTGGCCTGCACTACATCGTCGTCAACTTGCTGGCCTCGTCGCTGTTCTTGGTCGGCCTGTCGGTGCTCTATGGCGTCCTAGGGACGCTCACCATGGCGGACATGGCCGATAAGATGGCCCTCATCCCCACGCGGGATCGCGGCTTGATGCACGCGGGCGCCGCTATCCTGGCGCTGGCGTTCTTGATCAAGGCCGCGATCTGGCCGCTGAACGCCTGGTTGGTCGCGGCCTACTCCGCCACCAGCGCGCCTGTGGCTGCCTTGTTCGCCGTGATGACCAAGGTGGGCATCTACACGCTGGTCCGCTTGTGGACGCTCTTCTTCTCGGAGCCGGGCAGCGGCTCGGCCGGCTTCGGCCAGTCTGCGCTGCTCCACGCGGGGCTAGCCACCATCGCGTTCGGCACGATCGGGCTGTTGGCGTCGGCGCGGCTCTCGCACCTGGGCAGCTACTCGATCATCGTGTCTTCCGGGACGTTGCTCGCGGCGCTCGGCATGGGGAGCCCGGCCGTCATGTCGGCCGCGCTGTACTACCTGCTGAGTGGCACCTTGGCCACCAGCGCGCTGTTTCTGCTGGTGGAGCAGATCGATCGCATCGGGGATAGCGACGACACGCAGCTGGCTAGCGCGGACTTGGAGCAGCTGCCGGACGAGGACACCAACCTGGACGATCAGGAGCGGCCACTGGTCGGGCGAGTGCTACCGATCTCCACGGCCTTGATCGCGCTCGCGTTCCTGGCTTGCGCTATGATTGTCGCGGGTTTGCCGCCACTATCGGGCTTCATCGCCAAGCTCTCCCTCCTCGCTGCCGTGGTGAGCGCAGAAGGCGCGGCGGGGAGCGACGGGCTCTCTACCGGTTGGATCCTGGTCGTTCTCCTGCTGGTTTCTGGCCTCGTCACGATGGTCACCTTGACGCGGGCTGGCATTCGTCACTTCTGGTCGTCGGGGGGCGGCGTGGCCTCCGTGCGCGGCGTGGAAGCATTTGCGGTGGTGGCGCTGCTCTTGTCGAGCTTCGCGCTCGCGACGTGGGCAGAGC
>JAEYOT010000075.1 GCA_023411445.1 Pseudomonadota bacterium | reverse complement strand
CCCCTGCTGGCTCCGCTCGGCTTCGACTGGAAGATCGGCGTCGGGCTGATCGGCGCCTTCGCGGCGCGCGAGGTGTTCGTGGCCACCCTGGGCCTGGTCTACGGCATCGATGACACGGGCGAAGACGGCGCACCGCTGCGTGAGCAGCTGCGCGCGGAGAAGCGCGCCGACGGCAGCCCGGCCTACACGCCGCTGATGGGCTTGTCGCTGCTGGTGTTCTTCGCCATCTCCTGCCAGTGCATGAGCACGCTGGCCGCGGTGAAGCGCGAGACCAAGAGCTACAAATGGCCCGCCTTCATGTTCGCGTACATGACCGGGCTGGCCTACGCGCTCAGCGCGCTGGTGTTCCAAGTTGGCCGGGCGCTCGGGTTTTGAGCCACTCCCGCGTGCGTTCTACGAACGCCCCGTCTTGACCGTCGCTCGCGACGTGATCGGTAAGGTGCTGGTGCATGCGACGCCGGGCGGCGTGCTCGCCGGGCGCATCGTGGAAGCCGAGGCCTACCGCGGCCCAGAGGATCGCGCCGCGCACTCGTACGGCGGGCGCCGGACCGCGCGCACCGAAGCCATGTTCGGCCCCGCCGGTCACGCCTACGTCTTCTTCGTTTACGGCATGCACTGGCACCTCAACTTGGTGACGACGCGCGAGGGCGCGCCGCACGCGGTGCTGCTGCGCGCGGTGGAGCCGCTGCTGGGTGAAGCGACCATGGCCCAGCGACGAGGCTTGCGCGAGCGAGACGTGCGGCTGACCAACGGACCTGGCAAGCTGTGTCAGGCCTTCGACGTCGATCGCCGCCACTACGGCCTGGATTTGACCCGCGGCCGGCTGTTTCTCAGTGACTCCGAGCTGCCGCGGGGCCCGCTCGGGCGCTCGCCGCGTATCGGCGTGGACTACGCCGGCAGCTGGGCCGAAAAGCCGTGGCGCTTCTTCGAGCGCAACAATCCGTGGGTCTCTCGCGCGAGGCCGTCCCGCTAGGGCGGTGTCCTTGCTCGCTCCCTTCTCGTGATAGAAGCGAGATCAGGTCGATGAACGAGCAGCGCCGCAAGCCTCCACGTCCCCCTTCGGGCTCGGACCTGCAGAGCGCCGTGCTCGGCGCTCGCAGCGCAGAAAAGCCCACAGAAGGGACGCAGCGCGGTCGCCTCGCCGGCAAACGCATCACGCTCTGCGTCACCGGGAGCGTAGCGGCCTACAAATCCGTGCTTCTGCTGCGAGCGCTGCGTCAAGAGGGCGCGGAAATCGAGGTCGTGCTCACCAAGGGCGGCGCGGAGTTCGTCGGCCCCGCCACGTTCGCAGGGCTCAACGGCCGCCCGCCGCACACGGCCATGTTCACGGCGGACCTCACCGGGGAGCTGCACGTCACGCTCGCGCGCCAGAGCGACTTGATCTTGATCGCGCCGGCCACGGCGGACGTCTTGGCGCGCCTCGCCCAGGGCCGCGCCGATGACCTGCTCACGGCCACGGCGCTGTGCGCTACCTGCCCAGTGCTGGTCGCGCCCGCGATGCACCCCAACATGTGGGCGCATCCGGCGACGCAGCGCAACGTGCAGCAACTCGCGGCGGATCGCCGCGTCGGCTTCGTTGGACCCGTGGAGGGAGAGGTCGCCTCCGGTGACATCGGCGTGGGGCGCTTGGCCGAGCCGGAGACGATCCTGTCCTTCGTCATCGCGCAGCTGTCGCCCAACACGCTGCGCGGTCGCCACGTGGTCGTCACAGCCGGGCCCACCGCGGAGGACATCGATCCGGTCCGGTTCATCAGCAATCGCTCCTCCGGCAAAATGGGCTTTGCGATCGCTGAGCGCGCAGCGGCTCACGGCGCCAAGGTCACGCTCATCGCCGGGCCGGTCGCGCTCGCCACGCCGGCCGGCGTCACGCGCGTGGACGTGCGGAGCGCGCTCGCCATGCGCAGCGCGCTGTGGCAAGCCCTCAAGCCAGATCTGAGCGGCGCGGACGCCTTGGTGATGACGGCGGCCGTCGCGGACTACCGCCCGGCAGAGACGCACGCGAGCAAGCTCAAGCGCGGCACCACCGGCCTGGAGCTGGAGCTCGTGCCCAACGACGATCTCTTGGCGGAGATCGGAGCGGCCCGCAAAGCCGAGCGCCCCGTCCTGGTCGGCTTCGCGCTCGAGACCGAGACCGAGGAGAAGCTGATCGCGGCCGCGCGCGGCAAGCTCGCGAAGAAGCGCGTGGATCTCGTCGTCGCCAAC
The DNA here is from genome assembly GCA_023411445.1 of Pseudomonadota bacterium. Classification (GTDB taxonomy): domain Bacteria; phylum Myxococcota_A; class Polyangia; order Polyangiales; family Polyangiaceae; genus PMG-095. The sequence goes on along the minus strand of JAEYOT010000075.1, from coordinate 882 downwards.
CACCCGGACGGCTCGATCGGCCAGAGCCACATTTCAGGCAGCCTGGTCGGCGTGCGCCAGGCCGACGCCTTCGGCCCCATCTCGAAGCACGACGCGGCCGATCGCATCTTGGATTTCGTGGTCACGCGCTTGCACGAGCTCGATCAACGGAAGCACGGTTGATGAAGCGAACTCTCCTCACCCTGGCGCTCACCACCGCCGCGATGGCCATCGCCTTCCGGCTCGAGCTCGCCGGCAGCATCTGGTTCTGGGTCACGCTGGGCGTGCCATACCTCGCTCTCGCGGCGCTCGCCCTATACAAACTGTGGGACGAGGGCACGCTGGTGGACGTGCTGGCGCCGCGCTGGGGCGATCTGTCGATCGGCGTGCTGACGGGCGCCATGCTACTGGCCAGCTCGATCGGCGCTCGCGCCGTGCTGACACCCGCCGATAGCCCGCGCGTCGGCTGGCTGCTGCGCATCTACGCGCAGCTCGGCGATTCGGACGCCGTGCAGCGCTCGGTGCTGTACACGTCACTGCTGTTTCTCATCGTCGTGTGCGAAGAGCTGGTCTGGCGCTCCATGGTGCTGGATGAGCTCACCGAGCGCTTCGGTCCGCGGCGGGGCTGGCCCTTGGCAGCGCTGCTCTACGGCCTGACCGCGCTCCCGACGCTCTACACGCTGCGCGATCCAATCGCGGGCCTCAATCCGCTGCTATTCACGGCCGCGCTGGGCTGCGGCATCGTGTGGTCCTTCCTGGCGTACCTCAAAGGTCGGCTCGTGCCCGTCATCATCGCGCACGGGGTGTTCACGTACTTCTCGTTCGTGCAGTTTCGCTGGCCCTGATATCCGCGGAGCGGATATCAGGGCGTCGTGATTTTGATTTGCGCTTCGGGGTGGGTGG
>JAEYOT010000074.1 GCA_023411445.1 Pseudomonadota bacterium | reverse complement strand
TTTTCGGAACTCCTGCTGCTACTACATCCCTGTCCGCGCAGAGTGAGGCTGGCCCCCCCCCGGCCCCTTTGCGCGGACACTGTTTTGTCTCCGCGCTGTCCCCTCGGCGCCGTCCGTGACGAGCAGCTTCAACGTCCGTCGTCCGCTGCACCCAGCGCTCAGCTGCGGTCCAGCTTCTTGGCCATGGCTTCGCCCAGCTCGATCGCGCGCTTGGTCGCAGAGTCCACCGCGTCGATCAAAGTGCGGCGCAGCCCGCCGGATTCGAGCGTGTGCAGACCGGCGATCGCCGTGCCGCCCGGGCTCGTCACCATGTCCTTCAAGCGCCCCGGGTGCTCTCCCGTCTCCAATAGCAGCTTGGCAGAGCCATAGACGGTCTGAGCCGCCAGCAGAAGCGCGGTGTCGCGGTGCAGGCCCACCTTCACGCCGCCGTCGGCCAGCGCCTCGATCATCACCATGACGTAGGCAGGTCCGCTACCGGACAAGCCCGTGACCGCGTCGATCAGGCTCTCGTCGAGCACGACGGAGCGACCGATCGAAGCGAAGAGCGCCTGCGTGACGTCCACGTCCTCCTTTGTGGCGCGCGAGCCGGGCGCGATGCCGGTGGCGCCGGCCAGCGCGATCGCGGCCGTGTTGGGCATGGCGCGTACGACCCGCACGTGCGCCGGCAGCCGCGCCTCCAGCGAGCGGATGGGCACGCCGGCGGCGATCGAGACGAGCAACGTGTCGGGCCGGAACGCGTCCGCCATCTGATCCAGCACGCGGTCTACCACTTGCGGCTTGACCGCCAAGACGACCAGGTCCGAAGCGGCGGCCAGCGCCACGTTGTCCGTGAACGTCTTGATGCCGTACTCGCGCTCTAGCTCGCTCAGGTGCTCGGCACGCACGTCACTCGCGACGATCTGCTCCTTCGTCACGCTCTTGGACGCGAGCAGACCGCGGATCAACGCGCCGGCCATGTTGCCGGCACCCAGCATGCCAATTCGACGAGATTGCATGGCGGGACGCTAACTCAGTAGCCCCAGCCGAGCCAGGACTTCGCGGAGCTCTGTCGCGTCAGCGGCTCCGAGCACGCGTGCGGGGAGCGCGCGCTCGCCGTGCGCTCGGTCGAACCAGACCGCGTGCGCGCCTGCGCCGAGCGCGCCCTGCACGTCCGCCTCCCAGGAGTCCCCCACGTGAAGCAGCTGCTCGGTCGTGACCGACAGCTCGCGGCAAGCGTGCTGGAAGATGCGCGGATCCGGCTTGTCGAGCTTCACCTTGCCTGAGTCCGCCACCACCTCGAAGCAATCCGACCAGTGGAGCTCGGCGACCAGCTCCGCCAGGTGGCCCTCCGAGTTGGAGATGATGCCCACCGGAACTTGCGCGGCGTTCAAGTCGCGCACCAGCTCGATCATGCCCGGGATGGGCCGTCGCCACAGGTTCTGCCGCGGTTGCTCGTGCCACAACCACTCGCCGAGCGCCTGGAGCGACGCCGCGGGCACGCCTCCACCTTGCAGCTGCGCTTGCATCATGTGTTGCCAGGCAGCGGCGTGACCTGCGTCCTTCTTCTCGCCGTAGACGCGCCACGCGTCGCTGCTGGCGGCGCGAGCGCCCTCCGGATCGAAGCTCACGCCGCGCTCGACGAGGCGGCGCTGCAGGAACCCGTAGTCCAGCTCGGCCAAAGTCTGACCGAAGTCGAAGCTGACTGCTTTCACCCGAATAGCCCCTTCAGCTTCTCCAGGAAGCCTTGCTGCTGAGGCTGAACGTCCTCGCCCAGCTCACGGCCGAGCTCTTCGATCAGCTCACGCGCGCGCGGAGTGAGCCGCGCCGGGACCTCCACCGAGACCTCGACCAGCTGATCACCGCGGCCGCTGCGCAGCCGGTGCTCCACGCCCTTGCCGCGCACCCGCAGGACCTGGCCCGGCTGCGTGGAAGGCGGTATCCGAAGCTTGATCTTGCCCTCCAAGGTGGGCACGTCAATCTCGCCGCCCAGCGCCGCTTGCACGAACGTGATCGGCACACTGCACACGATGTCGTCGCCGCTGCGCCGAAAGAACGGGTGAGGGGCGACCTCGACCAAGAGCTCCAAGTTGCCCGGCGCGCGCTCGGGGCGCACCCGATGTCCGCCTTGCTCCACCACGCGCGTGGCGCCGTGCTCGACGCCAGGCGGCACGTCCACCTTGAGCACGCGCTCGCTGGTGCTGAGCCCCTTGCCCGAGCAGCTGCGGCAAGGCGTGGTCGGAATGGAGCCGCTACCTTTGCAGCGCGAGCAGGGCCGCTCCACCGCCAGCGGGAACAAGGCCTGCTGAAAGCGCACGCGGCCGCGCCCACCGCACGCCGAGCACGTCTCGACGCGAGTCCCCGGCTCGCCGCCGCGCCCCTCGCACGTGCGGCAGATGTCCGCCCGCTGGTAGCGCACCTCTTTGCTCGTGCCGAGCGCCGCTTCCTCGAACGTGAGCGTCAGCGGCATCCGGATGTCCCCGCGATCGCCGCCGCGGAAACCGAACGCACCCAGGATGTCACCGAAGATCTCGTCGAAGCCGCCGAAGTCCACCGCGTCGCCGACGCCGCCGCGCCCGCCCGCCTGAAACGCCGCCGGGCCGTAGCGGTCGTAGGCGCTACGCTTGTCCGGATCCGACAGGATTTGGTGCGCCAGGTTGATCTCCGTGAAGCGCTGCTGGGCGGCGGGGTCGCCCTGGTTCTTGTCCGGGTGGTGCTGCGCCGCGAGCCGCCGGAAGGCGGTCTTGATCTCCGCCTCGCTCGCCTCACGGCCTACACCTAGAACTTCATACGGATCGCGCACTTTCTCGGCCTTACGGGCCCGGCATAGCATGGCCCTTCCCGGAGTGGGCAGCTCCGGCTACGCTCTGGCTTCTTGTCCGACGACGACCGGCGTCATGGCTACCGGGCTCCCATCGAGCTCAAAGTCGAATACAAGCGGCTGAACACGTTTTTTGCCGACTACACCCGCAATATTTCGCGGGGTGGCACCTTCATCGGCACCGACAAGCCCCTGAAGGTTGGGACCGAGTTCGTATTCGCCCTGGGCATCCCCAACATGCGGGAGCCGCTGCGGCTGCGGGGCAAGGTCATCTGGACCACCGACGTGGCCGACGCCACCAAGGCCAACCCCGCCGGTATGGGCATCGAGTTTCAATACGACGAGGGTGAGCGGGCCGAAAAGGAAGCCGCCGTCGAACGCTTGCTCGCCGCCGAGCTCGGCGAGCACCTCGCCACCAAGCTCCTCGGTCGCAAGCCCCAGCTCTAGGCTCGTCCCCTCGCAGCGCGCCGCGCACGCCAGATCGACAGTATACCACCACCGCCACGCCCCTAGGGCGCAGCGGCGAAATCACTCAGGAATATCAGGGCACGACGACGTTCGGCGGGAGCTTGAAGTCTTTGGGCTTGTCGATGGCAGCGAGCAGATCGCGTGCGATGGACACCTCCACCAAGTCGATCGCTTCGCTCTTGGCGACTTGCTCGAGCCCGGCCTTGGCGTCTTCCGTGGACCCTTGCGCGTGGCGGGCCATGGCGGCGTAGAAGATGGCTTCCGTGCGCTGGGCGCGATCTTTGGCGGCAGCTAGGAGCTCCGCGTCATTCAGCTTACCCGTGCCCCAGGCGCGCAAGCGCGAGGGCCAACCGGAGGTGTCGTCCAGCGCGGAATAGGCGTCCTCCACCACGCCGCTGCTCGGCACTCGGAGCTTGCGCTCCAGCAGCTGCAGCCACAGCGCGGGATAGACCAAGTCCTCACCTGACATGCCAGCGCTCATGGCGCGCTCGACCGCGGTGCGCGCTACCAGCAGATCCGAGAGGGTGAGCCCGCGCCGCGCGGCATCCATCACGGCGGCGGTGAGCAAGCGCGGATCCGAGCCGGCGGCCTCGAAGGCGCGCTCGGTCGCGCGTCGCACGGCGCGCTCTTCGCCGTAGTACTCGAGCACCCGCGCGAGCAGGCGCTCTGCCCGCGCTTGCGCGGCGCCGCCGCGGCTCTGCTTCTGAGCGCTCAGCGCGCGATTGAGCGCAGCTTCCAGCGCGCGGGCCGCTTCCGTGGCGTCGTGGCGCTCACGGAACAGCTCGAAGCGGGTGATGTGAGCGTCCGCCTCCGTCAGCAAGTCCGAGCTGGCTCGCGCGGACTCGACGGCCTTGTCCGCCCAGGCGATCGCTTCATTCAGCTTGCCGCGCTGGCGGTCGATCGCGACGAGCAAGAGGTAAGCGTCGCTCGTGGCCTCATCCTGCAAGGCGCGCAGCAAGAGGGGCCTGGCGCGGTCGAGCTCCCCGTGGCGGATCTCCGTCGCTGCCATGGCGAAGCGCAGGCGCGCGGCGGACGGGCGCACCTTGCCGCGCAGCGCTGGAGCGGCGCAAAGCTCCAGAATCGGCGCGGCGTTGTCGAAGGTGGCGCGCGCCGCGGCGAGCCCGCCGTTCTGCTCTTCTTCTGCGACGGTGCGCAGCACGAACGCGATCGCGGCGCTGAGCGCGTCCGGCTCCGGGCGCTCGCTGAGCGCAGGAGCGATCACGAGCGGCGCCACCTCCGCCATGCCGTGGCCGGCCAGCTCCGCTGCGAGCGGCAGCGCGCTGCGCAGTGAGCTCGGCTCGGCGCGGAAGAGTCCCTCTGCGGCCCCGAACGCCGCGGCGTCCACCAGCTCGCCGTCCATGAGCAGATCCGCGTTGCCGCGCGCCGCTTGGAAGAACTGATAGAGATCGCCCCAGGCCTCCGGATCCTGGTCTTCACCGGCGCGCTCCAGGCGGTCACGCAGCTCCGGCGAGAGCAGGCGCTCCAAGCCCGACGAATCCAAGAGCGTGATCGCGCCGCTGGGATCGCGCTGGCGCAAGTAGAGCGCGGCGACCGTGTAGCCGCCAGCGCGCAGCGCTCGGTACGCCTCGAAGGCTTCGTCGCGCTCTTGGTTCGAGCGGATCGGCGCCTCGCCGATGTTGGTGGCCAGCGCTTGGCGCAGCCAGGCGACCGTCGCCTTGTTGGCTTGCTCCATCGCCTCCGGCCCCGTGTCGAGCACGGCGCGGCTGATCGCGGCGCGAGCGGCTGCCGAGGCCGTCATCACCGCGCCACCGGGGCGCGTGTCCTGCCGGAACTTCTCGATCGCCGCCAGGTGCGCCTGCACGTCGCTCCGCAGCTTTCCCTCGGGCAAGCGGGGCAGCAGCATGGAGTACAGGGCTAGCGCTTGCCCCTCGTTACCGATTCGCGCCACCTCGGTGGCGGCGGCGTCCAGCGCGCGCTCGCCTCCTTCCAGCATTTCCGGGCGGAGATCACCCGCGCGGCCGAGCAGGAACGCGCCGCTCACGGCGGCGAGCCCCGCGCCTTCATTGCCGGCGTCGAAGCGCAGCTCCGCGCGCTTCAGCTGGTGACGTGTCACCCCGACCAGCAGGCTGGCTCGCTCGGCCGTATCCTCGCCGCTGAGCAAGAGCTTGTAGGTCGCGCTGCCGTACGAGCGCTCATCGACGGCGGCTGGCGTGATCGGACCGTGCACGCCGCTCGGATCGTGGGGACCGCGGCTGCCGGCCGCTCCGCCGGCGCAGCCGGTGACGAGGGCCAAGAGCGCTGCCAGCGGGAGAGCTGCGAACCGCATCGGCCCCACCTTACC